>JAKDKI010000291.1 GCA_030453435.1 Kocuria sp. | reverse complement strand
ACATCCGGGCGTAGGAGGACAGCGACTCGACGTAGCGGCGCTGGCCCTCGGCGAAAATGGTGTCGAACGCGAGCGAGGACTTTCCCGAACCGGACAGTCCGGTGAACACGACCATGGAGTCGCGCGGGATGGTCAGATCCACGTTCTTGAGGTTGTGTTCACGGGCGCCCTGAACCACAATCTCGGTCAGATCGGACGCTCCGGAGGCACGCAGCTTGGGCGCGCGCTCGGACGCGACCTGCTCCGCAAGAACGGATGACGAGTGCTTTTTCACGGGGGCTTCGCGGGTTTGCTCAGACACGGCAGTCACTCTATTACTCACCTCAGACATGTAACGCTGAGCGAGGATGAATCCTCGCTCAGCGCAACGACGGACGAACTTTTATTCTCTCAGTTTTTGGGCCGGCGCTTCGAGTCGGATCGGGCCGAGCTTGCGCTGGAACCGGGGCGAGCGGCGTCGTCGACCTCTTCGGCCGGTGACCGACGCAAACCGGACGCCTGCGGGTCGATCACCGGTAGCGAACCCGTTTGCGCCGTGTGCATGCGCAAGCCGGCGGCCTCCACAGGATCCACGCGCTTGGACACCACGGACAGCTCGCCCGTTTCCGGATCGACCTCCACGATGTCCACCGTGGTGCGCAGCGGGATTTCCTTCATGAGCAGCACGCAGATGAGCGTGACCACCGAGGCGATCGCCGCGATCAGGAACAGCAGCGCGGTGCCGGAGCCGTAAGCCGAGCGCAGGGCTTCCTCGACGGCCGGCGGCAGTCCGGACATGTCGATCGAGGCGGCGTCGCCCACTTGGGACGGATCCACGTTGTGTTCGCGAGCGAAGGTCTCCATGGAACTGGTCAGGTGACGTGTGAGCACCGCACCGAACAACGAGACCGCCAGGGCGCCGCCCACGGTGCGGAAGAAAGCCACGCCGGAGGAGGCTGCACCCATGTCCTTGAGACCCACGGTGTTCTGAACCGCCAGAATGAGGTTCTGATTCAGCGTTCCCACACCCAGGCCCACCAGGCAGATGAAGATACCCACGAGCCAGACCGGGGTGGTGTGCGTCAGCGTGGCCGCGGAGAACAAGCCCGCGCCCAGGATCACGGTGCCCACGATCAGGATGCGCTTCCACTTACCGAATCGAGTGATCAGCTGACCGGCCACCATGGAACCGACGAACGAACCGATCACCTGCGGCAGCATGAGCAGACCCGACTCGGTCGGCGTGAAGCCCTGGCCCAATTGGAAGTACTGGCCCAGGTAGGTAGTGGACGCGAACATGGCCGCACCGGTCGCGATCGCGGCAATCGTCGCCAGCACGGTGGTGCGTTCGGTCATCACGTTCAGCGGCATCACGGGCTCCGGTACACGGCGCTCCACGATCACGAACAAGACGGCCGCCACGATGGTGAGGGCCACCAGGCCCACGGACTGCCACGAGCCCCAGTCGAAAATCTTGCCGGCGAATGACACCCACAGCACGAGCGAGGCCGTGCCGATGGCCAGCAAGGTCATACCGCCCAGATCGATAATGGGCTTGCGTTCCTGTTCGCGCGGCGGAATGTGCAACGTCTTGATGATCAGCCCGGCAGCCAGGATGGACAGCGGCACGGGGATCAGGAAGCACCAGCGCCAGCCGAACAGGTCCACGATCAGACCACCCAGCAGGGGGCCGAGCGACGTGGCCACGGCCATGACGGCGCCCATGTAGCCCGCGTACCGGCCGCGCTCGCGCGGCGGGATGATGGTGCCAAGAATGGTCTGGGCCAGGGCCATGAGGCCGCCCATACCAATGCCCTGGATCACGCGCGCCATCACCAACATGCTGATGGACGTGGAAAGACCCGCGGCGCCCGACCCGATCACGAAGATCAGGATCGCCAGCAACAGCAGCTTCTTCTTGTCGAAGAGATCCGCGAGCTTACCGAAAATGGGCGTGAAGATGGCGTTGGCCAACAACGTGCCCGTCACGGTCCAGGACAGTGCGGTCTGGTCACCACCGAGGTCCGCCATGATCACGGGCAGGGCGGTACCAATAATGGTCAGCGTGACCATGGCCATGAAGAAGGCCGCCAGGATCCCCGTCAGCGCCCGCAGTACATTGCGGTGCTCCTCGTCCCGGGTCTTCTTGTCCTTGCGGTCCGTGTTCCGGTCATTGCCGCGCGCAGACGAAGGGTCGACTGCTTTCATAGAACGGTGTCCTCCAGACGATGAGTCGTCTCAGTAGTAAGGGTGTGTGTGGCACGCACATCAGAATCGTCCGAGTCCTGCTGATGGTCGGAACCCTGAGGTGCGTGCGGGTTGTTCGGTTCGACCTGCGGCATGCACGTGGTCATGCGCTCCAGGCCGAGAGAGGTCAGAAAAATTTCGGTCAGCCGGTTGAGGCCCTGCCGGGTCTGTGCGGCATCGTGCTCGTTCAACGCACCCAGTCGGTCGATCAGGCGTTGCGTGTCCGCCTCCAGATGGTCCGCCACGGCTTCGCGTCCCTGCCGCGTGATGTGAACGAGTTGCGCACGGCCGTCCTCCGGGTCCGGCGCTCGCTCGATGAATCCGAGTTTCTCGAGATGACTCAGCTGACGGCTCATCACGGACGCACCCAACCCGGAATCGGCCCCGATGTCCTTGGCCCGGCGTGCGGGCACGGAAGCCAAATGACTCAACAGGCTCATCTGCACCACGGACAGTTCACGCTCCGCGGTGGACTCCTTCAGGACCCGCCGCATCACCCGTTGCAGCTCGAAGAGCTCTTGGACCAACGCTGATGCGGTCTCTTGAGAAACGCTCATGGACTCCCCCGACGTGGGCTGTGCTTGTCATCAAAGTGTGTGAGGCGAACTGCGGATCCGATTTGATACACCGGCCAGAATGTCCGAACAGTTGCTTGCAGCATGCAACTATATGACGCTCTCTGTAGGGTGTCTAACTAATAGAGCGTGGGTTCCATCACGGTGCGAGGGACACCACGTTTGAAATGCTGAGTGCACATTGGCCCCTCTCGCCGTACTGGGCCTACACTCGTGGCATGATCGCCACCCAGACCGAGGTAACCGAGCTCTCTGAGATCACCATCCGCCGCATCTCAGTGAGCGAGATGGACAACAACGTGTACCTCCTCACTTCCAAGGAACACGGCACCCAGGTGCTCATTGACGCCGCCGACGACGCCCGTGCCATTGCCGGCATGGTGGCCGCCGGTTCCACTGACTGCACCGATTGGGCAAACCTTCAGCTCATCATCACCACGCACTCCCACTGGGACCACGTGCGCGCTCTGGGCAGCGTGGCCACCCACTCCGAAGCCATGACCGCGTGCGGTGCCGCTGACGAAGACGACATCGACGTGCCCATGGATCTCACGTTCAACAACGGGGACACGGCCGAGTTGGACGGTTTCGAGCTCGACGTCATTGAGCTGCGCGGCCACACCCCCGGTTCCATTGCCCTGGTCTACCGCGACCCGCAGGGACCGGACCACATCTTCTCCGGTGACTCGCTGTTCCCCGGGGGTCTGGGCAAGACCAACTCCCCCGAGGATTTCCAGCAGCTCTACCAGGACGTCACCGA
>JAKDKI010000048.1 GCA_030453435.1 Kocuria sp. | reverse complement strand
TCACCGGACAGTTCACCGGACGGGTCTTACGGGACAGCCCGCCAGGCGTGCCGTCTGTGGTTGTTGTCGCTTTGTGGCGGCGTTCTGTGATCGCTATTTGGCGCTATCAAGGATTTCCGAACACTTCTCGACCCTCAGGCGGCCATGGCTAATCGCCCGCATGCAGAAGTAGCACTCCGAACTTCCGTAGTTGAGTCGGGTTCGAGGTCGCCGCGACGTTGTGCATATCCGCTGCGGCGGCCTCACCCAAACGATTGCCCTGCCTACGCATTCGAGACCGGTAAGTGCAATAATCTGCGTATGCATGCAGATAGTGTGATTTGTGGCCGCGACCCTGGCAGCCAGTTCGTCGAACTTGCGGTGGAAGTCTTTTCGATGCTCGCTGATGCGACCCGGGTGCGTCTGATTCTCGCTCTTCGAGAGGGGGAGCGCTCCGTGAATGACCTTGCTGTCTTTGTCGACAAGTCGCCTGCCGCGGTCTCGCAGCACCTCGCCAAGTTGCGGCTGGGACGATTCGTAGCGACCCGGCAAGAAGGGACGCGTGTGTTCTACCGGTTGGAGAACGAACACGCGAGTCAGCTCGTCTCGGACGCGATATTCCAGGCCGAGCACTCCCTCGGTGGAACACCGCGGCACCACCACACGCGAACCGAGCCCGTGAGGTGAGCACGCCCCACACTCACCACGGACACGACGAGCCGACCCAGCACGAACACCACGAGTCTCCCGGCCACGCGCACACCCACGATCACGACCACGGGCATTCACATCCGACCGGCATCAAGGGTTTTCTCTACGGCCTGTTCGTGCCCCATAGCCACGATGCCGCCGACTCCATCGACGATGCCCTCGAGGCCAGCACTCAGGGCGTGCGGGCGCTCAAGATAAGTCTGTTCGTTCTGCTTGGAACGACGATTCTGCAGTTCGTCGTCGTCATCATCAGTGGGTCGGTCGCCTTGCTCGCAGATACCATCCATAACTTCTCTGACGCACTGACCGCGGTCCCGTTGTGGGTCGCGTTCGTGCTTGGCCGACGCGCCGCGACCAAGCACTACACCTACGGGTTTGGAAGGGCGGAGGACCTTTCAGGCCTGTTCATCATCGCCGTGGTCGCGTTGTCAGCGGTCGTCGCCGCCTATCAATCGATCGAACGCTTTTTCAACCCGCAACCTCTCCACAACCTAGGGTGGGTTATCGCCGCGGGCTTCATCGGCTTCATCGGCAACGAAATCGTCGCCATCTATCGAATCCGGGTCGGCCAAAGGATCGGTTCCGCCGCACTCGTCGCAGACGGCGTGCACGCGCGCATCGACGGCTTCACCTCGCTCGCCGTCGTCCTCGGCGGATTCGGCGTGATGCTCGGATTCCCGCTCGCCGACCCCATCGTCGGACTGCTCATCTCAGCCGCCATCATCGTGCTCCTCTGGGGAACCGTTCGCAGCATCGGGCGCCGCCTCATGGATGGCATCGAACCCGAGCTCGTCGAGCGAGCGCGGCACGCGATCGAACACACCCCGGGGGTTCTCGCCGTGCCTTCACTGCAGCTGCGATAGGTCGGCCACCGACTCCAGGGCGCCGCAACGGTAGCTGTCGCTGATATGCCGATCTCAGCCGCCGAAACGATCGTGCATGACATCAGGCACGGGATCTCGCATACACTCCCGAACCTGGATGACATGACCATATCGACAACAACAGAGGTCACGAGGTAAGCCTTGTGGATCCGTTTTGGTCGAGAGCCCTCACTGCAGCCGACGGCATCCCGCTGCTGTGGCTTGAATTGATTGGCATTGTTGCATGGCTCACTCGTCGGCAGGGCGAGTCGATCACGCTCGTTGAAGCGCTTCGCCTGGCCTCAGACAGACTGCGGCTGGTTCGTCGGCTGGCGGTCGCCCCCGGTGGTTTTGCGCTTTAGCCGCGCGAAATATGGTCGGCCGTCATGCCGGCCGTATGCGTTCTCGGGTCCGATTTCGGTCCTGGAGGTCTGAACAGATTTACTCTCCTTGCCGGATAGCGGAGTGCAGCTTTGCCGGTGCGAGCGGGAATATGCACGTTACGGATGCGCCGGTGGTCGGTTGTTCGATAGTGACGGTACCGCGGTGGCGCTGGACGATTTCCGCGACTATTGCCAATCCGAGTCCGTAGTGGCGTGTGGTGCTGTCGACGTTCCGGCTGCTGACGAAGCGGTCGAAGGCTGTGGACGCGACCTCGGGTGAGAATCCCGGACCGTCGTCCGTCACGCGTACGATTGCGTTCCCGTTCGACGCCGAGACGGTGACCGTCACCGCGGTGCGGGCGTGGTCGAGCGCGTTGGTCGACAGGGCGATCACCAGGCGCAGCAGAGCGGCACGCGACCCGGGGATGATGATCGGTTCCGGGTCGCCCGCGCGGGCGAGGGAGATGCCGCGCCGACCTGCGTCGTCACGGAGAAGCCCGACCGCATTGTCCGCGACAGCCCTGAGGTCAACCGGGGTCGGCTCGACCACGGTTCGCGGGTCGGCGGCGATCAGGAGGTCTTCGAGGATCTCGGTGAGCGTCCGGGTATCGGTGACGATTTCATCGACGGAGGTGGTGACGTCTGCGGGGAGGTCATTGCCGCCTCGGCGTTTCAGAATTTGCGCCCGGGTGCTCAGCAGGGTCAGTGGTGTGCGGAGTTCGTGGCTGGCGTCGGCGACGAAGCGGCGCTGTAGGGCGAGCGCCTCGGCCAGGGGGCGGATGGCGCGGCGGGCCATCAGGTAGGCGGTGGCGAAGGCGAGCACGGCCGCGACGAGTCCGCCGGCGATCAGCGCGGTCGCGAGCCTGCCCAGTTCTTCGGAGCTCTCGTGCAGGTCGAGCGCGACCTGCACGAATCGGTCGTGGCTGCGGTCCCCGGTGGCGGAGGTGGTGAGGAGGAGGTAGTCGCGCCCGTCCACGGTGCGCTGCTCCTGCACGTCCGCGCCGCCGGCCGCTACCGACTGGAGGGCCGTGGTGTCGAGCAATCCCTCGGGTAGGTCGTCGGAGGAGATGAGTTGGTCGCCGGTGCGCCCGTCGACCAGGGAGAGGTAGGTGCCGCTCGGCGCATCCTGGGGCGAGTCGAGCCGGGTGGCCGCGACAAGTGCCCGCTGGTTCGATTCGGTCACGCTCGTGCTGACGATCAGATAGACGAGCGTGCCGACGATCGCCAGGATGAATAACAGGAGGGCGGTGAATTGTGCGGTGAGCCGCAGCGACGCGCCTCTCAGGTCGTCGCCCGTGCGCAGCGCTCTCACGGCAGCGGTCCGAGCCGGTACCCGATACCGCGAACCGTCTTGACGCTGTCGCGGCCGAGCTTCTTTCGCAGGTAGTGCACGTAGGTGTCGACCACGCCGGGGTCGTCGGCATTGGGGAAAACGCTGGCGAGCAGGCCGTTCCGTTCGAACACCTGATTCGGCCGGCGGGCGAGCCGTTCGAGCAGCTGCGACTCGCGCTCGGAGAGGGTCACGTTCTCGCCCTCTCCCGTCGTCACGGTACGACTCGCCGTATCGAGCGACCCGCTCACTAGTGCCAGCACCGGCACTGTGCTGCTGTGTCGGCGGAGTAGGGCGCGGATGCGGGCGAGCAGCTCGTCGATGTCGAAGGGTTTGGCGAGGTAGTCCTCCGCGCCCCGATCGAGGCCCTCTACGCGGTCGGCCGGGTTGCCGAGCGCCGAGAGCACGAGGGCTGGGGTCAGGATGCCGCGGCCCCGGAGACGGGACAGCACGTCCAGCCCCTCCAACACCGGCAGCCCCCGGTCGAGCACGAGGGCGTCGAACTCGTGCGTCAGGCCTTCGTGCAGGGCACGTTGGCCGTCTCGGGCGAGCACGGTGTCGTAGCCCTCGGCTGCGAGCAGCTGCTCGAGCATCTGTGCCAGGCGCGCGTCGTCTTCGACGAGCAGAATGCGTGCGCGCTGCGACATGCTCGAAGTATAGGGGAAACAGGGGGCGGCGAGGCTCATATCGGCGTGAGCCCCCGGGCGCTCTGCAGCCCTGGTGTCGCGGTGAGGTGCCCCGCGTAGTCGACGGTGATCGCCTCGATGTCGAAGCGGTCGATCAACTCCGGGCAGCGGTCGGGCCCGCCCGCGACGAGGGCGGTGGCGAGTACATCCGCGGTGACGATGTCGTCGGCCAGCACGGTCACCTGGCGGTAGCGTTGCGGCGAACGGGGGTCACCGGTGCGCCAGATGTGCTCGCCCCGCTCGGCGGTGCCCGAGGTGGCCAGGGCAGTGTGTCGGCCGACGAGCTCGACAGCGCAGAGCAGCGCGCCCCGGTCGTCCGGGTCGACGATGCCGGCGCGCCACGGCGGGCCGCCGAGATCGCCCCGGGTGAGGATGTCCCCGCCGGCCACGAGCATCCAGTCGGTTTCGCCGGACGACTCGAGCACCCGCGCCGCCGCCTCCATCGCCTTGGCCTTGACGGTGCCCGAGAGGTCGATCACGCCGTCGGGGCGGTGGGGTGTGAAGGTGCCGCCGGTGCTCCGTGACCAGTCGAAGGCGTCGGCATAGGCCTCGCGAAGCTCCGCACTAGCCCGGGTCAGCGGCAGCTCCCCGCGAGCCATCCTGCTGATCTCGGAGTCGGGCCGATACAAACTGAACCGCTCGTCGAAGACTCGGAACGCCTCTTCGACCTCGTCGAGAACGGATGCGGGGGCGGTGGAGCCGGCGAAGCGCAGACTCACCATGGTGCCCATGGTGTCGAACACGTGCACGCCCATGGTCAGAGCCCGGCCTGGTCGAGCGCCGACTGGAGCGAGCTGAGGTACCCGTCGCTGGTGTAGGTGGCACCCGAGACGCCCTGCACGTTCGCCGACTGCGCCGCCAGAACCTCTTGGCGCAGTACCGGCGCGGCCCGGTTGCTGATCGACACCGAGCGCTGATCCTTGTCGGTGAGCTGCAGCGCGGTGACATCGGTGATGCTGCCGTTCGCGACGGTGATCTGCACCTGCACCGGGCCGAAGCGGGTCTGCACGGAGGTACCGGTGAATGTGCCCGAAGCGCTGTCCGACGCCGGGGCTGTGGCACTCGCGCTGCTGCCGGCGGCGGTCGGAGTGGGCGCCGGGGCGGCCGCTGCGGAGGACATCGACCCGCCGTTGGGAGCCGTGGTCGTGGTGGTGGCTGTCGCATCCGGAACAGTCGGGGTCTGGCCCTGCGTGCCGAGCTGCCATCCCACGGTCAGCACGGCCGCCGACGACAAGATGCTGAGGGCCAGTGCGCGCGCCCTCACCAGTCGAACCTCTCGACGTGGATCTGGTCCTCGGGCAGACCGGCCGCCCGGGCGTCGCGGATCACCAGATCGATCCACGACTGCGGCCCGCACACGTAGAGATCGGAGTTCAGCAGATCGGGGAAAACCGTGCCGATCGTGACACCGTGGGCAAGTGCCTCGACCGACATCCAGGTGGCGAGCCCCTGCGGTCGCGGGCCCATCATCGAGAAGACCGCATTGCCGCGCATGCTGCGGAGGGCGCCGACCTCGTCCCACAGGTAGCTCTGCGAGGGATCGCTGCCGCGCAGCAGCACGGTGGCCTCGCCGGGGCGTAGCGTCGAGTGCTCGAGCATCGAGCGGATCGGCGTGATGCCGATACCCGCCGCGACCACGGCCAGCTTCGGGGCCACCCGGTGCGCCTCGGTGAACACGCCGTAGGGGCCCTCGATCGACACCCGGGCGCCGGGGCGCACACGAGAGATCGCCGCACTGCCGGTGCCGAGGTCGCGCACCGTCAGGCGCGCCGACGACGCCGTAGGAACCGCCGAGAAGGAGATCGGATGGGCATGCCACCAGGTGGCGCCGGTCCAGAACCGCCAGATCGCGTACTGCCCGCCCGCGGTCTGCAGGCGGTCGAGGTCCCGCCCGGCGAGGTGGATCGAGACGACCCCGGGGGCGACCTGCTCGACGCCAGCGACCCGGATACCATGTCGGGCGCTGCGCAGCGCGGGCACCGCGAAACGGAACACGGCAATGGCGCCGAAGGCGAGCACGTACAGCGCAATCCAGTAGACCCGCTGCACGGTGCCGTCGGCGAGCACACCGCCTGCGCTCAGCTGATGCGGCAGCGCCACGAGCACGGCTGCGTAGCTCAGCAGGTGGATGAGGTGCCAGGCCTCGTATGCGAAGCGCCGCCGCACCGCGACGACCGAGGTGACCACGACGGCGATGAGCAGGCCCAGCCCGAGGTAGGCGAGCGCCATATCTGGGCCCTGGAACAGGCTGATGGTCTCGGTGACGACGTTCGACCCGTCGGCCATCGCGTAGCCGACGGTGAGCAGCGCACCGTGGGCAAGGATCAGATACAGCGCGGGCTTACCGAGCTGCCGATGGAACGCCATCGCCGTGTCCTGCCCGACCACCCGGTCGACCGCCGGGATGCGAGCGGCGAGCACGAGCATCACCAGGATGAGGTCAGTGCCGACCAGGCCGGTCACGATGCCCGCGGCGGTCAGTGCGGTAGCGAGGCCGCTGACGGTGTTCAGACCGCCGTAGGCGAGCCACAAGGTCATGGCGGCGGCGACCGATGCCCAGACGAGGGCGATCATCGCGTCGGCCGTGCGCCTCCGACGTCGGCCCCGGATGCGCCGGGTACGGTCGACCGGGTCGACCATGCGGCGGGTCCGCACAGGGACGGTGGGTGCCGTTCTGAGAGTCATCGTGTTCTCGATTCGGGTGAGTGTCTTCTACCCTCCCTACAATCGTCCCGAATTCTTCCAGAATTCTTAGCCGAAATTCCCCGGGTCGCTTAGCCTCACCAACGTTGAAGTGCCGGGACATCGGTGCTTGAGTGAGCGCATGTCGACCGATGGATACACCGCACCCGCGCTGCACGCCGACGAACCCCACCGGGGAGGCATCGCGCAGCGCCTCAACTGGCTGCGCGCCGGCGTACTGGGGGCCAACGACGGCATCGTCTCGGTGGCGGCGATCGTCGTGGGCGTCGCCGGAGCCACGAGCTCGACTGGTCCCATCCTCACCGCGGGCGTGGCGGGCCTGGTCGGCGGCGCGATCTCGATGGCGCTCGGGGAGTATGTGTCAGTCAGCAGCCAGAGCGACAGCGAGAAGGCCCTCATCGCGAAGGAGCGCGCCGAACTGCGCGACATGCCCGCCGAGGAGCTCGACGAACTCACCGCCCTGTACCGGGCCAAGGGCCTGAGCGAGAGCACCGCTACCCAGGTGGCCATTGAGCTCACCGAGCACGACGCCCTAACGGCGCACCTCTCGATCGAACTCAACATCGATCAAGACGATGTCGTGAGCCCCTGGCATGCGGCGGCAGCGTCGGCGGCGGCTTTCACCATCGGGGCAATCCTGCCAATGCTCGCCATCCTGCTTCCCCCAGCGGACTGGCGCATCCCCGTTACCTTCGTCGCCGTTCTCATGGCTCTCGCGGTCACCGGCACGCTGTCGGCAACGATCGGCGGCAGCTCACGGCTGCGGGCCACGCTGCGAGTCGTCATCGGCGGAGCGCTGGCACTCGCGGCGACCTACGGGGTGGGGGTGCTCCTAGGAGCATCCGGCGTCGTCTGACCTTTCGGCCATGTGGTGCGAACGGGGCGTGACAAATAAGCCCCTTCCGCGGCTCATGGCCGCTTCAAAGAATCCTGGAAGAATTCCTGCCCAACCTTGAACCATGTTCGACACATTCTTTGGGCTTCCCCTGCATCCGTTCATCGTGCACGCGACAGAGGTGATCGTTCCGCTGGCGGCACTACTGGTCGTTCTGGCGGCCGTCTGGCCTCGATGCCGTCGTTGGGCGGGGTATCTGCCGCTTGGCGTCTCACTGGTCGCGCTCGTTCTCGTGCCCTTCTCGACACAATCAGGCGAGCGACTCGAGGCGCGGGTCGGTGGGAACGATCTCATCGAAACTCACGCCGCTCTGGCCGACGGACTCCTTCCCTGGGTGATAGGCCTCGTCGTAGTAGCAGGTGCCCTGCTGTGGTGGAACATCCGCGAGAAGCGCGCACGAATCGCAGCGTCCAGAGAGTCGGAATTGCCGGTCGCGGCGCGTCCTGGTTCGCGGTGGGTACCAACCATGCTGATTCTGCTGGCTCTCGTGGTGTCGACAGGAACCACCGTGCAAGCCATCCTCATCGGTCACAGCGGCGCCACGGCAGTATGGACCGAAGACATGGGCGCGCCAGCACTGTCCGGGGACGGAGACACAGACTGATGGGCCGTGCGAACGCCCATACCGCTACAATCTGGCAGGCGCGAGTCTAGATTGCCCGCGCGCAATAAAGATCAGCGATACTCGTCGGTGATGCTGACGTAAGTACCAGCGGTGTCTCCACGCCCAAGGCGTAGCGACTCGAAAAAGCACCCTCCTCCGCGAGGGAAGAGCTCTGTCTAAAGGTGTCTCGAAAACCAAAAGCTTTTCGAGACACCCCAAACGGCCCCCGAGCCGCGAGAAGAAGTCGCGGATTCCCAGCACCCAATCTGTCTCGGAAACATGTCTTACCGCAAAGTGTCTTTGCTCTGCCTCTGCTAGCAGTTATTGAGGCAGAATGGCGGTGTGAGACATCTCGGGTACACACGGGTCAGCACCAGAAGCCAAGACGCGAAGTTGCAGGTTGACGCTCTGGTGAAGTCAGGTGTGCAGGAACGGGACATTTTCACCGACGTCACCTCTGGCAGCCGGACCGCGATCTCACGCCCCGGAATGAACAAGCTCCTCGAGCACGCCCAGCCCGGTGACACCGTCGTGGTGTGGCGGGTCGATCGACTCGGCCGGTCCCTGATCGATGTGCTGAACACGGTGAAGCTGCTCCGGGAGCGTGACATACAGGTGAAGAGCATCTCGGATGGGATCGACCCGTCGACGACGTCGGGCCGGCTGATGCTGAACATGCTCGCCACCCTGGCCGAATACGAACGCGAACTGATCACCGAGCGGGTGAACGCAGGGATCACAGCTGCCCGAAACGGCGGCACCAAGTTTGGTCGGCCCTTGTCCGATCCCACGGTCGTAGCCGACAAACTCAAGCTCGTAACTGAGGCCCGGGCGAAGGGCCGCACGGCGGAGGATGCGGCGAAACTCGTCGGATGGAGTCGAGCCACTTTGTACCGGCATCAGAAGGCCCTTGCGGCCCGCGAGAGCACCAAGGTGTAGGTGACTTGTGGATGCGGCCGAGCGGTGGCGTGTTCTTCGGCTTCATGTCGAAGACCAGATCCCGCTCGCGGTTCTCGCTCGGGAGACGGGGATTTCCGCTCGGACTCTGCAGCGTTGGAACCAGCTCTACCGGGCGGGCGGCGTCGCATCCCTCGACCCTCATGCGCGTATAGACAAAGGTGTCCGACGAACCTCAGCAGAGACGGTCGCGTTCATCGAACAACTGGCACTCAGTCGGCCGCGCCCTAGTCTCGCCACGCTGCATCGTCTCGCCGTCGCTGATGCGCGGGCGCGTGAGCTGCGGGCTCCGAGCTATGCAACTGTGCGGCAAATCGTCCGGGCACTCGATCCGGCTCTTGTCACTTTGGCGCTGGAGGGGCCGGTCTCGTACCGAGACAAGCACGAGCTCGTCTTTCGGCGCCGCGCGGAACACCCGAACCAGACCTGGCAGTCCGACCACACTGAACTCGACATCCTCGTTCTCGGCGCTGACGGGAAACCTGACCGACCGTGGCTGACGACCGTGATGGACGACTACTCCCGTGCGATCTGCGGATACATGGTCTTCACCGGCGCCCCATCAGCTCTCAACACCGCCCTCGCCCTCCGGCAGGCGATCTGGCGAAAGACCGACCCGGCGTGGGCGATGTGCGGCATTCCCGACATCCTGCACGTCGACCACGGCTCCGACTTCATCAGCCACCACCTTGAGCGAACTTCGATCGCTCTGCACATCAGGATCATCCACTCGACCGTCGGCCGACCACAGGGGCGCGGCAAGATCGAGCGGTTCTTCGGCACCATCAACACCGAACTTCTGGCCACCCTCCCCGGCCACCTCGGACCCGGCAGCCGGACGCCAACTCCGGTCCTCGACCTTGCCGGACTCGACCGTGCGATCGGCGGATTCATCGGTACCTACAACGACCGGTCTCATAGTGAGCTGGGGATCTCGCCGCGTGACGCCTGGGTCGCGGACGGGTGGTTGCCGCGGATGCCGGACAGCCTTCAAGAACTCGACGGTCTGCTCCTTACTGTTCCGAAGAACCGGGTTGTGCAACGCGACGGCATCCACTTCCAAGGCCAGCGCTACCTCGCCCCAACCCTGGCCCCGTTCGTCGGCCACACCATCACGATCCGGTACGACCCCCGCGACCTTTCCAAGATCCGCGTCTATGACCGGGACACGTTCATCTGCACCGCTATCGATGAAGCCCACCCCAACCTGCGCCTCAGCCTTCGCGACATCGAAACGGCCCGCCGCGCCCGCCGCAAGCAGCTGCGGCGAGCCATCAACGACCGCATCCCGACCGTTGCCACTCGCGAGGAACCTCGCATCCCCGAACCGACGAAGCGGCGGCCGAAGTTGCGCACCTACGAAGAGGACGAGTGATGAACCAAGCATTCATCGTGACCAAGGAACACCGGCGATTCACCGAGTTCGCCAACGCTGTCCGCAAGGAGAAGACGATCGGGATTTGCCACGGCGCCGCGGGCGTCGGGAAAACCAACTCCGCTCGCCGCTACGCAAACTGGGACGCCCTCGAGCCCTACATCACCGAATGGGGACCCCGCGGGGACCACGATGCAAAGTTCTACGCCCTCGCGAACCGATCCCGAACCGTCTTTTACACGCCCGAAGTCCTCTGTCGGCCCAAAGACCTCATGCATGACATCGACTACTGGCAGATCAAAGTCGGCATCTGCGCCGACGAGCACATCCACGCCAACGAACCGACCCCACGAAAGATGGGAAATATGACCAGCCACGTTGAGCTGCTCATCATCGACGAAGCCGAACGACTCACCCCGACCGCACTCGAGCTGCTTCGTGACAGGCACGACCGAACCAGCCTCGCGATGATACTGATCGGGATGCCGGGCATCGACGAACGATTCCGCCACTACCCCCAGCTCTACAGTCGGCTCGGGTTCTCACACCAATACCGGGCCCTCGGACGCGAAGAACTCCTCTTCGTCCTCGACCGCCATTGGAAGCGACTCGGCAGGACTCTCGACCCTGACGACTTCACCGACGCGCAAGCCATCGCCGCCATCGAACGCATCACACGGGGCAACTTCCGCCTCCTCGAACGACTCTTCCCTCAGATCAACCGGGTCCTCAAGATCAACCAACTGGACACCATCACGGACGACGTCATCGAGGCCGCCGCCAGCATCCTCGTCATCGGCAACTAGCGACACGAAACGATCACAGAACACCGCCAAAAAGCGCCAAACTCCACACGTGCCGTCGTTCCTCTCGATAAGTAGCGGTGGTGTCCGGTGAGGGTTCCCCTTACGGGCATGCGATCTGGGCTGACGCCTGTGACCGAGTGTTCAGTGCGCGCTGTATAGTTCAGTCCATGCTGACTATTG
>JAKDKI010000290.1 GCA_030453435.1 Kocuria sp. | reverse complement strand
ATGTGATCTTGGTTACGGTAGCCCTACCGCTTTTGCCCGGCGTGTCATCTCTCACGCGTAGGTCATCAACGCACCGAACTGGTGCCGCTTGTCCTGGGGCTCTCTACTGGCAGCTGACCCGCTCCGACCGCTTCATCTCTCAGGTTGGTTCTGGCGCTCGGCTGACCCGCGCTTTCACCGCACATTCTGTTGCGGGAGCGTGTCCGTTCTTAGACACAGATCGAGAAGTGAATCATGTCCACCACCCTGTCAGAAACCATCGAAATGACCATTACGACCACTGAGAATCCCAAAGTTGGTCCGGAGCTGGCCCGTTCGTGGCTGCTCGTCAACGGTGCGCAGCCCGCGCGCTTCGACGTGGCGGCGAGCAGTGCAGCGGATGTTGTGGTCCTCGATGTCGAGGATTCGGTGGCACCGGCGGATAAGGCCGCAGCACGTCAGAACGTGATCGAGTGGTTGTCCTCGCGCAATGAGAACCATGAACTCAACCACGGGTGGGTCCGCATCAACGGTTTCGGTACCGCGTGGTGGGAGGAAGACCTCCGTGCTCTGCGTGAAGCCCCCGGGCTGGAAGGCGTCATGCTGGCCATGACCGAATCCCCGGAGCACGTGACCCGTACGGCAGAGATGCTGCGTGGCACCCGCATTCTTGCCCTGGTGGAGACCGCCCGCGGTGTGCAGAATCTGCAGGATATTGCGACGGCGCGTTCCACTTACCGCTTGGCATTCGGTATCGGTGATTACCGCCGTGACACCGGTTTCGGCGAGAGCCCCATGGTCCTGGCCTACACCCGTTCGCAGTTCACCATCGCCTCGCGTGCGGCCAACCTGCCCGGTCCGATCGACGGCCCGGCTGTTGGTGCACTCGGCGCCAAGCTCGCAGAGGCCACCGGCGTGACTTCCGAGTTCGGCATGACCGGCAAGCTGTGCCTCATGCCCGAGCAGACCGCCACGGTCAACGAAGGACTGTCCCCGAGCCTCAATGAGTTGTCCTGGGCCACCGACTTCCTGCAGGAGTTCGAAGCCGACGGCGGTCAGATCCGCAACGGTTCCGACCTGCCCCGTCTGGCCCGCGCCCGCAAGGTGCTCGGTTTGGCCACCTCGTTCGGTATGAGTATCCCGGAGGGCTACGACGTGCACTTCGAGGCTCCCACCGACACCTATCACTGCTAGTCACTGGGTAAGAATCCAATAGCAACACGAGGTAGTTGACCTCGTCACACGAACTATCCCCGGCACGGCGGATACGTCACAATGGACTGTGGCAAGACCACATGACCACTGCAGCTCACACACCACGTGGGCCTGCGGGACGTATCCGCCGTAACCGGGGAGTTTCTATGACCACCAGCAGTGAAGCCACCGTCCGTAGAACCAAGATCGGCATTGTGGGAGCGGGGTCGGTGGGAACCTCGCTGGCGTACGCGGCCATGATCCGCGGCACCGCGACCGACATCGCCCTCTACGACCTCAACACCGCCAAGGTGGAGGCCGAGGCCCTGGACCTGTCCCATGGGCAAATGTTCGCTTCCGACACCCGCGTGGAGGGCTCGGATGACGTGGCCGTGCTCAGGAACTCGGACGTCGTCCTGATCACCGCAGGCGCCAAACAGAAGCCCGGCCAAACCCGCCTGGACCTGGCCGGCGCCAACACCGAGATCCTCAAGTCCCTGATGCCCCAACTGTTGGAGCACGCGCCCAATGCGATTTTCGTGCTCGTGACCAACCCGTGTGACGTGCTCACCGTGGTTGCCCAGAAGATCACGGGGCTGCCGCACCGCCAGGTCTTGAGCTCCGGCACCGTGCTGGACACGTCCCGCCTGCGTTGGATGATCGCCAACGAGGCGCAGGTCAACACGACCAGCGTGCACGCGTACATCATCGGCGAGCACGGCGATTCCGAATTCCCCGTGTGGTCTTCCGCTTCCATCGGGCAGGTTCCGCTGCGTGACTGGGAAATCGACGGCCGCAAGCCCTTTACCGAGCAGCGTCTGGCGGAGATGACCGATCAGGTGGTCAACGCCGCGTACAAGGTGATCGAGGGTAAGGGTGCCACCAACTACGCGATCGGGCTGTCCGGCATCCGCATTGCCGAGGCCATCCTGCGCGACCTGCGCTCCGTCCTGCCTGTCTCTTCGATCCTGGATGACTTCCACGGCATCAGTGGCCTGGCTCTGTCGGTCCCGTCCATCGTGGGTCGCCGCGGTGTGGAGCAGCCACTCGCGATCCCCATGGGCGAGCACGAGGAACAGCAGCTGCGAGATTCGGCCCAGGCCATGCGCAAGGCACTCACCTCCCTCGGTTTCTGAGCCCACCGGCTCCCAGCCTCACTGCTCACTCGGCCACCCGGGCGAGGCGCGATGGCCGACGACGCCGCGAGCGTCGTCGGCCTCGAAAGGTCACGGAACGGGCCCGTCCCCGGCTCGCGGGTGAGTTCTCCACCCCGCGAGCCGCGGACAGGCGTTCCATGAGATCGGCCAAGTAGCTGGCATCCGGGTGGCGCATCAGGGACAGGTGCTCAGCGGTGATCGGAACCTCGTCCGCGGGCCTGTTCTGACCGATTTTCGACTTGAACTCCACCGAGAGGGGACGCAGCCGAAAGCCCGCAATGGCCCCGAGAAGCTGGTGCATGGAGTCCTCTGCGCTGTCATTCATCCGCCATCGTCCACGGGCACCCCCGGAGGCTGCCGTATCAGGGCCTTCCTGACGTGGGCGCACCCGTCGCTCGTGATGGTCTATGAGCCGCCGCAAGTGATCCTCCAGCGCGGGCTGAGTCATGATGGTTGCTCGGCCGCGAATGTGGATGGGCTCGAAATCGTAGGTGGGTAACCCCGTGTGGGTATACCAGTCGGGGCTGATGTAGGCGGAGGGCCCGGGGAAGATCAACAGCACTTCTTGCCCCTCGGCCAAGACTGTGTGCAACGGGTCCGACAGGGGGATGTGGCCCTCGATGACAAGGGAACCGTCCGGGTCTCGCACCGCCAGCATGGGCATGTGCGTGGCCACTAGCTCAGAGGCCACAATGATCCCCAAAGGGTAGTCGGCAATGACATCGGCGACATCGTGTCCCGCTACGGGGCGGTAGAGCGAATTGATCAGCATGGTTGCATTAACGCTGCGATCACGACGTAAAGCAAGGGTCCCGCTCACCGAATGGTGAACGGGACCCTCGCTCAGCTGGCGGGAAAGATACTCGCTCAGCGGTTGGAGCTTAGTTGCGACCGGTAGCAGCGTCAGACTCAACGTGCTCCGGAGCAGCTGCGGCCGGCTTTGCCTGGCCGGGGTTGTTGACGATGCGCACGGCCTCGTCGAACTCGGCCTGGATCGCCGGGTCGTGCTTGTAGGTGGCCAGCGAGCCAATGACGGCGGCCAGCAGACCCAGGAAGAAGCCCGGGATGATCTCGTAGAGGTCGCTCCACGGGGTGTACTGCCACGTGAACACGATCACTGCGCCCACGATCATGCCGGCAATGGCGCCGGTGTTGGTGAGCTTGCGCCAGAAGAGGCTCAGCAGCACCACGGGGCCGAACGCGGAACCGAAGCCGGCCCACGCGAAGCTCACGAGCTCCA
>JAKDKI010000004.1 GCA_030453435.1 Kocuria sp. | reverse complement strand
TTCGGCGTCCACGATCGCGCGGGGCAGGCCTGCGCAGTGTGTGGTGGGACCGTGGCCGAAGTGTCCTACGTGGATCGCTCGATGCAGTACTGCCCCACATGCCAAACAGATGGCAAGAAACTCAGTGATCGCCGTATGGACCGGCTGCTCAAATAGCGATCTGCAAAACTACAGGCAGGGGTGCACAAATTCCCCACAGCGAACTCATCGCGCCCGCACACTTACGAACCCGTGAACCGCTTGCGATACGACGTCGGCGTGGTGCCGTAACTGGCCACGAAGCTCTGCCGAAACGTCACGGGATTGCCGAACCCACAGGCCCGGGCAATCCGGGCGACCGACCACGGCGTCGTCTCGAGCAGGGTACGTGCCTCGTCGAGCCGCCGTTCGGTGACCCATTTAGCTGGCGTCGTGCCTGTTGTTTCGCGGAAACGACGCGTGAAATTGCGTTTGCTCATCCGCGCCCGCTCCGCCAGTTCATCAACCGACAGCGACTGGTCGAGGTTGGCCAGCACCCAATCGACGACCTCGCTGATCGGCCCCTGGCCCTGCTGAACAGGCAATGGGCGCTCGATGTACTGCGCTTGTCCACCCTCCCGGTGCGGGGCGATGACTAGGTGCCGCGCCACGCGCGCCGCCGCGGCTGTGCCGAGGCGCGTACGCACGATATGGAGACACGCATCCAAGGCCGATGCCGTTCCTGCCGAGGTCAGGACATCGTCGTGATCGATATACAGCGCGTCCGGCTCCACGACCACCTGCGGGAATCGTTCCGAGAACTGAGCGGCCCCCGCCCAGTGCGTCACCGCCGTTCGGCCATCCAACACCCCCGACTCCGCCACCGGGAACGCGCCGAGGCACAGCCCGGCAACATTTGCCCCGCGCTCGTGCGACGCGCGAATTAGCCCCGTGACGTCTGGCGACGGCGGGCAAAGGTCTGGTCGCCATGCAGGGAATACCAGCAGATCCGCCGACGCCGCCGCGTCCGGCCCCGCAAGATCGGCAAGTACCAGTCCCTCGGCGGTTCGAACCGGCCGACCATCCTCACTCCACACGGTGACTGTCCAGTCTTCAGCGAGGCCCTGGCGCGATACCTCACCGAAAACCTCCAGCGGCACCGATGCATGAAACATCGTGATGCCCTCGAACACGTGCACCGAAATTTTCATTTTTGGCCCGATTCCATCGACAGTGTGCTCTTGTGCCACTCACGGTATCTCACGTCAGCCGGAATGATGATGGGTAGTGAATCTTCCGATCGCCCACTTTTAGCTAGGAGAATCTTCATGACCGCACCCCGCCGCGCACTGATCCTGGTCGATGTTCAGCAGGAGTACTTCGAGGGCCCGCTGGCCATCAAGTACCCGCCGAGCAGTGATTCTTTGGCCAATATTCTCCGTGCCGTGGATACAGCCGAGCAGGCTGGCATGCCGATTGCGGTCATTCAGCACGTGGCTCCCGAAGGGTTCCCTGTCTTCGCCGAAGGATCAAACGGGCAAGAGCTCCACCCGGACATCGCCGCACGACTCGGAAATACCTGGAAGCACGCGACCAAGTCTTTCGCGAGCATTTTCCCCGAAACCGACCTTGATGAGTGGGTTCGCGAGAACCAGATCGAGGCCATCACGTTGGTTGGATACATGACCAACAACTGCATTCTGGGCACCGCAGTGGACGCAGAGCCGCGCGGGTTGACCGTGGAGGTGTTGTCGGACGCCACGGGAGCCATTGCCTTGTCCAACGCCGCGGGTTCCGCCTCTGCTCAGCAGGTCCACGAGACCCTCATGGCGTTACTGAACTCGAACTTCGCCGTGGTGACCACGACCGATGTCTGGCAGAGCGCCGTCGTCGACGGAAGCGGACTCGAGGGCAGCAATCTGGTGGAATCCGCCATGAACGGCTGACCATAGACCGTCCAGAAAAGTCCCCTCAGCAACATCAGAACTACCAGAACGGAGTCCCCGTGGTTTCCCGAGTACCCCTGTCCGTTGTCGATTTCTCCAGTTTTTACGACAACGAGCGTCCCGCCGATGCGTTCCGACGCTCCGTGGCCATGGCGCAGAAAGCTGAGCAACTGGGGTATTCGAGGGTCTGGTATTCCGAGCACCACAACACGTCCTCGATCGCGTCTGCGGTGCCGTCCTTGGTAATTGCCCATGTGGCAGCCCATACATCGTCAATCCGACTGGGCGCGGGCGGCGTCATGCTGCCCAACCACTCTCCGTACGTGGTCGCGGAACAGTTCGGCACCCTTGAAGAGATGTACCCCGTTCGCATTGACCTGGGACTGGGGCGGGCGCCCGGGACTGACCGCACCACGCTGGCCCGCGCCCTACGTCGCCCGCTCAACGGAGCCGAGAATTTCCCGTCGGACATCGTGGAACTGATGCAGTATCTCAAGGGGGAATCCCCGTTCCCCGGTATCCAAGCTGTCCCCGGAAGAGGCACGAACGTACCGGTCTACATTCTGGGCTCGTCTCTGTACGGAGCGCAGCTGGCGGCAAAACTTGGGTTACCGTATTCGTTCGCATCGCATTTGTTTCCGCCGATGCTCGAACAAGCTGTTGCCGTGTATCGGGAAACGTTCGAGCCGTCGTCAGTGATGTCCGAACCGTATGTGATCGCGGCCCTCAACGTGACCGCCGCAGACACCGAGGACGAAGCGAAGCGGATCTACGAGGAAATGGTGCGTCAGCACATTTTGGCAATGCATTTCAACGGACGGTCGGCGAGCGACGGCGAGGTCGCCCAGCTGCTGGCCTCACCGGCCGGCCAGCACTACGCATCAATGCTCGATTATTACGGCGTGGGCACCGGCGATCAGGTTGCGGACTATCTGCAGCACTTCACCGAACGAGCACAGGCCGACGAGCTCATGCTCCTGGTCAAGGGCCCGACTACGGAATCTAACAATCGCTCTCTGGAGCTCATTGCTGAGTCATGGGGTTTGGACCCGGACAAGGCCGCGGGAGATCCCACGACCTGGCGGCGGTGACCAGTGCCGTGTTTCTGCGTCAGCCCTCGTGACGGAAGCCGACCTTGATGGTGACCTGCCAGTCTGCGACCTTGCCGTCCTTGATGTGGCCGCGAACCGACTGAACTTCGAACCAGTCCAGGTTGCGTAAGGACTTGGATGCTTCGGCCAGCGCGTTAGTGATCGCGGCGTCACTGCCCTCCGGGGAGGTGCCGACGATTTCGGTGATGTTGTACACGTTGTTGGACACGGTTCCTCCTGAAGCGGGGCTACTGTCGCTGGCCCGCGAATTGTCTTGCGTGTGATGCATGCCACACTATCGGACTGGCTTGGGCGGGCGTAGGAGGGAAGGACAAAGCCTCAGGGGAGGAAAGCGCGGAAAAACTGCCTCACACACGCTTGTTCCTCACACCACACTCGGTTTGCGTGGCGACTCCGCGTGGTCGTTCGTCAATGATCGTGTTCTTACAACGAGCCCGGAGGCCTGCCAGCCCGCCCATCATGGTCTGGAGCTGATCCGCAGTATGCCCGGTCCAGTTCCTCAGCTCCGACAGGATGCGAACGGCCCCCAAGCTTCGGTAGGAACGGGTGGGGTTACCAGGGAATCGTTTGTCGGTGACATGCGGATCATCTTCGATAGCTCCGGTCGGTTCCACAATGTAGATCCGTCCAGGCACAGGCCCGGCGGCCAGTTCGGTACCCTACGCCGCGGCGTCCAGAGTTTGAGTGATGTAGACGTGGCGCAATGTGCGGCTGCCCTCGAAGTCCGAGGCGTATCCAGGCGTCAGCAGCTCTCCCGGAACGAACCGGGCTTTGGTTCCATGCAGGTAGGGCCTTCCTGGTACATAGCAAATGGTGTTGGTTGAGCGGTCATGAGTGCACGCCTATCAGGAAAAAGTTGGTTCGAGGGCGACACATCATGAGGTTCTCAAGCCGCTTGGTTTCCATACCTTTGCCGGGCGGCCTCGCCTGATGTTCCCACCAAGCTACCTATCGCCGCCCACGACATCCCGGAGTTCCGGGCCTGTCGCACGGCCTCTTGAATGTGGCGCTGCGCCGCAGACTGTTCAGCGACGGCGGTGCGCAGTTCCAGAATCGCGTTCGCATTCAGCTCGTCATCCGAGTTTGGTTCGTAGGACTCGAACCGAGCTGCGAGTTCGTCCGCGTGAGCAAGGATCTCATCAGTAGTGCGGGGCATCTGGATCACCTTAAAAACTTTCTGCGTGCTGGCATCGCATGGATGATAACAATGTGGTCTACGCCCTGAACGTAGCCGATCTCCAATAGCGCCCCCGGAGGGCTTGCTCCAATGATCATTGTGAAACCGTCGCCAAGGTCCCAAGCGCGAATCGGATTCCGGTACGCATGAAGGATGTCATCCTTACTCCTCAAGTGCTTGAGGGCCGATGTGGCGATAAGCGGATCACCTGTCATTCCAAGTTACCTTGCGATATCCGCCGCGTCGAGGCATTGCCATTCAGGCCAGGACCGCTGCAACTAGCTCCAGACGTTTCGGTGAAGTAGGAATTGGAAAGTGCTCGAATGTTCATGTCCAAATAGTTTCGAACCATCAGGGGAAACGGAACAGTCATCGCTGCACTTGTGGACAATGGCACCATGCCCGACCCCATCTTCGACAACGCCCGACTAGCCGCCGTCTACGACGTCATCGAGGGTGACCGCAGCGACCTCGACCCCTACGTGGCCATGGTCGACGAGTTCGGCGCGTCACGCGTCGTGGACATCGGCTGCGGCACTGGCACGTTCGCAACGTTGCTCGCGAGCAGGGGAGTGGACGTGGTCGGGGTGGACCCTGCCGGAGCATCCCTCGACATCGCCCGTCAGAAACCCCACGCGGACAACGTCACCTGGGTCCACGGCACCGCACCCGACGTATTGCCGCTCCAAGTCGACCTGGCGTTCATGACCGCCAACGTCGCCCAGGTTTTCCTCACCGACGAGGACTGGTTGGGCACCATTATCGCTGCCCATTCCGCTCTCCGCCCGGGCGGCCGCCTCATCTTCGAATCGCGCGATCCCGAGCGCCGCGCCTGGGAGAACTGGACCCACGACAGCACGCGTGAGGTCATCCGTACATCCCACAACGGCGAGGTCGAAACCTGGGTTGAGATCACCCACGTCGACGGTGCCCTGGTCACCTTTGATTCGCCCACCATATTCCGCAACGACGGCGCTCGCATCGACTCCACGAGCACTCTCCGGTTCCGCAGTCGAGACGAACTCACCGCATCACTGGAAGATGCTGGATTCACCGCGGAGGACGTCCGAGACGCCCCGGACCGGCCGGGCCGAGAACTCGTGTTTGTGGCGCGCAAGAACTAAAGAGCGCGGACTCCAGTGAGGCCGCGAGCGGCGTCGTAGTTCAACGACGCTGCGTCAGGGCGCTCCCTCGGTGCGATCGTCCATGAACTGGGCCGCCACAATTGCTGCCGTGGAACTGAGCGCGGTGATGATTCCGGGCCAGTGCGTGACTGACAAGAACAATGTACTCACGGCCACCCCGAGCACGGTGACCAGACCGAGGCGCGGCCACAAAGAAAGCCGCCACTTGGCGCGGGGAGCGGCCCAAATGGACCAGATAATGATGATCCCGACCAGAAGCACCGCGGCCGCGAGCAACCGGCCCGGTCCGCCGACGAGGGTCCAACCCGCCCACGCGGCGCAGCCCCACAGAATGACCTCGCCCAGAAAGGCCACGAGATGCCACGGGGTCATGTGCAGTTCATCGCTCACATAACAACAGTGACTGACTACCGGTGATGCCGAAAGGCCTATGCGAGGAAAGTGCACCCAGAATGCCTCCCGGGTGCACTTTCCTCACTTAACGCTGTGCGCTTCAGAGTCAGTCGGCGACCTTCGCCACCAATCGGCCCTCCGCGGTGCCGTCGATCAGCTGTTGGATGCCGTCCGCGATTTCCTCGAAATCAATCTCGCTGATGACCGGAGTGAGATCGCCGGAGGCCATGTACTTCATAGTCTCCAGGATGTCTTCCTTGCTACCGCCCTGCGAACCGACCAGTTCCTTGCGACCAAGGATGAGCGGGTAGATGTCGATGGTGGCTTCCAGCTTGCCCATGCCCACCTGGACCACGCGTCCTCCGCCAGACCACTTCACGACGTCCAGTGCTTCCTTGGTGGTCACGCCAAAGCCGGCGTAGTCGATGATCACGTCGAGCTCGTCGTCGGCGAACTCCGAGATGGACTTGGCCACCTTGACGGCTCCACCTTCACGGGCGCGGTCCCAGACCTTTTCGTTGATCTCCGCAACGTACACCTTGGCGCCGCGTAAGTGAGCAACTCGGGCGCCGATCTGACCGAGGCCACCGAAACCGATGATGCCAACCTTCATTCCGGCCTCAATACCGCCGGTGGTCAAAGCGCCCACGGAGGTCATGCCGGCGTCGGTAGCGGCGGCTGCTTCAGCAAAGCTGACTCCTTCGGGCATCGGAATGAGTGCCTCGACCGAAACTTCCGCGCGGTCCTCCCACGCGCCGTTGACCATGTAGCCCATGAACTCGGCCATGGGGGTGACGGCAACCTTGTCACCGACTTTCCAGTCGGTAACGCCCTCGCCAACTTCGCTAATCACGCCGGCGGTCTCATGGCCCGGGACGACCGGAAGTTCCTTCATGTTGGCGAGCCACTTCTCGTCCTCCATGATGCCCACGTCGGAGTGGCACAACCCAGCGGCTTTCACGTCAATGACTACCTTGCCCGGCCCAGCGGTGGGCTCGGGAATCTCCACGCGCTCGAACGGCTTGTGGGTACCAACGAAATGCCATGCCCTCATGGTGTGCTCCTACTCGTCCTCGAATGTGAACACTTCCATTATATGAAAGTTCCGCGCGAATACAGGGCTGTGAGACCCTTTTCACTACCGGCTGCTCACGCCGATGGCCTTACCGAATGTGGACTGATCGGTCACCGCTGCGAGCATGTACGCGGCCAGATCCGCTCGCGGAATCGAGCCGCCCAGTTTGCCTTCCTGGTCAACTTCCAGAGCCTTGACCTCACCCGTCGCGGATTTGTCCGACAACCCCGACGGACGCACGATCGTCCAATCCAATCCGGACTTCTCAACAGCCGCTTCCTGCTCATTGTGATCGGCCAGCGGTTTGGCCAGCACGATTGGCGTGATCAGGTTAAGTGGCGCCGAGAGCTGCGACGCAGAGTTACCTGCACCCAGCGACGACTGTACGATCAGCCGACCCACGCCCGCCTCCTTCATCGCCGTAATGACGGTTTTCGTCACCTCGGCGCGTTGATGCTTGACGCCCTTGGCCCCACCCACGGTGACGACGACGGCGTCCGCGCCCGCAATTGCCTCACGCACTGCTGCAGGATCGGTCGCGCTGCCGACGACGCTCCGCACGTCAGCGGGTACGTCACCACTGCGGGACAGCACGGTGACGTCATCCCCGGCCTGCAGCGCTGCCGCGCCAACGTGGGCACCGGTGCCTCTGGATCCGCCGATAATCGTGATCTTCATGGTGTCCTCTTTTCGTCGATGGGTGTTGACTAGTCATCAAGCCTTCCACGAGCTCCTCCGAGGCATCTGAAGAGATTCAACAGTTCACCAGGACTTACCTGGATGGCAGCATGAAAGGGCAGCGCCGAAGGATCTTCACTCCAGGCCGCAGCGCCCATCGGGCGGTTTCTGGGAAGACCCGAACATGTCATGCGAGGCGTCCCCGCCTTGAACCTGTAAAACTAGAAGCACAGCCGATTGAAGGGAAGATCATGGAAGACTCACCGAAGACTCAGCCCACCAACCCGCAGAAGGGCACCCCCTGGGGCCTCATTCTCATTATGATCGGGTTCTTCTTGGCCACCGGACTGGTGATCGGTATTGGCGTTATCTCGCTGGATCTCGGCCTCGGCGGCTGATCAACCACGTAATCCAGGTGACATCGCATAACCGGACTGGAGCTGTTGTGCCGGGCCGGTGAGCTTGCCAATGGCTCCACGTTAATATCCCACGACCACGGCGGGCGGTCACCTTCCATGCGAAGGTGACCGCCCACCGTCGTCGGCTGTGGTGCGAAGCTAGTTGGCGAAGGTGTCCTGCAGGTTCCCGTTACCGGTCCACAGGGCAACGGAGTCGCCGCCGTTGTTGAGGACGTTGGCGGTCCCGTTGTTGTAGTAGGCGTCCGCGCGGTTGGTGCCCGGGCCGGTGTAGATGCGCAGTTGCGCGCCCGGAGCCAGGATGTAGCCGTCGCCCACGGTGAGCTGGGTATTGGCAGCGTCGCGGATGATGTAGCCCGACACATCGATCGTGCGGTTCGTGGTGTTCTGCAAGATCACGTGCTCGCCGATTTCCGGCTGCAGGTCGTCGCCGGGCACATCATTGATCGAGTCTGCGATCTGCACGCCCGTGTTCTGCGGGAACGGCTTCTGACCGCGTTCGTGGCGGGAGAACTGGATCGGGAAATCTCCGGTCACACGGTCGACGCCCAGCGCGACCATCTGGTCATAGGCCTCCGTGGAGTTCACGGTGTACACGCCGATGCCCATGCCCGCGGCCTTGACCCGCGCCACGCCGGCGGCGTCCAGGTTCCGGTAGCTCGTGCCGAAGTGATCGGCGTACGTGGCGATCTGCGCCAGGGTTGCGGAGTCGGGAACGGTGCCGATCAGCTGCTGGAGGGGAACGTCCGGGGCGAGCTCCGAGAAGCGCTGGTTGGACGCGGCGTCGAAGCCCAAGACCTCGATTTGATCGTTCTTCAACAGACGATTCCAGTCGCGATTGTTCTGCAGCGAGTCCGCGACGACCTTTTCAATGCCGGGGGAGTTGACCGGCGACTTGATCTCGATGAACACGCCGATCTTGTTGTTGGCGATCTTGGCGGCGTCATCGAAGTGCGGGATCTTCTCGCCCACGAACTTGTCCGAGAAGTACGAACCCGCGTCCAGCTGCTGCAGCTCGGCCCAGGTGAACGAGGTGATCGGGTCGTTCTCGCGGCCTGGGAACACGTCTTCCACGTTGGTGGTGCGTGCGGGGGTGTCGTCGTGGAAGAGGAAAGGCACGCCGTCGGCGGAGAGCTGCACATCAATCTCGAAGTAATCCGCGTGCGAGGAACGCGCGTCCTTGAATGCCGAAACCGTGTTCTCCGGGGCAGTGCCCGCGGCACCGCGGTGACCGATCAACAGCGGCTCGCCCGCCGACGACGCCACCTGCGTCCCGTTGTTCGCGGCGGCTTCAGTTGCGGCTGGGCGGGTATCGGGCTGCGCGTAAGCGGGAGCGGTGAAGGGCGCGAGGACGGCGACGGACAGTGCCGCGGCCGCAGTGGCCTTGGAGATGCGGCCGAAAGCGCGGTTGCTTCGAGTGTTCACGGTGAACCTTTCGTTCAAAAACTTCGGGCAACTCGAGACCTACTTGACTGTGTGTTCCCCCAGGCCCCGAGCGTGTCAGCAGGACCAACGGTCGTTCATGGAAGTGGCGAGGACGAGACAGCCGAGTAACGAGAACGTGAAGAGCTGACGGGTCTACGGGAGGGGCAACACAGCATTCGCATCAACGACCCGTGGCGAATCTGTTTCGCCCGGATCGCGCAAGGTCCCGAGGAGGTCCAGTCCAGCTCTAGCTGCCAAGCTCCTCCGCAATACCCCGGCCCGCCTGGCGCCCAGAGAACAGGCAGCCGCCCAGGAACGTACCTTCCAGCGACCGGTAGCCGTGCATGCCACCGCCTCCGAATCCCGCGATCTCGCCAGCAGCCCACAATCCCGGAACCGGTGCGTGATCGAGGCCCTGCACGCGCCCGGACAGGTCAGTTTGCAGGCCACCCAGTGTCTTACGCGTGATGATGTTCAACCGCACCGCGATGAGCGGGCCGGCTTTCGGGTCGAGAATCTTGTGTGGCGAAGCCGTGCGCGCCAACCTCTCACCGCGCGACCGTCGAGAGTTATGGATTGCAGACACCTGGAGATCCTTGGTGAACGGATTATCCATCTCGCGGTCACGCGCCACGATCTGCCGCTCCAAATCCGCCAGCTCAATCAGCGGTTCACCGGTCAGCGCGTTCATCCCATCCACGAGCTCGCTCAAAGAAGACGCCACCACGAAATCCTCACCGTGTTTCTTGAACGCCTCCACCGGACCGGCCGCCCCGGGCAGCACACGGCTCAATGTGAGCTTCAGATCGCGATTGGTCACGTCCGGATTCTGTTCCGATCCGGACAGCGCGAACTCCTTCTCGATAATCCGCTGTGTCAGAACGAACCACGTGTAGTCGTATCCGCTGTGACCGATGGCCTTGAGTGTGCCCAGGGTGTCGAACCCGGGGAAGTTCGGCACGGGTAGTCGCTGGCCGCGCGCATCGAACCACATGGACGAGGGACCTGGGATGATGCGAATCCCATGGTCCCGCCAGATCGGATTCCAGTTCGTCACGCCCTCCGTGTAATGCCACATCCGGTCGCGATTCACGATCCGTCCGCCCGCGCCCTCCGCGAAACCCAGCATGCGACCATCCACGTACTCGGGAACTCCGGTGATCAACTTGCCCGGCACCTGCCCCAACCGCTCCGGCCAATTCGCACGCACCAGATCCTGGTTACCACCGATCCCACCCGCGGTGACGAGCACGGCGGGTGCCTTGAACTCGAACGTCCCAGTTTCTTCGCGATTCGTCGCGGCCCCACGTGGAGCAGTGTCCGGAGCGAGGACCGCGCCGCTCACGCCGTCGACGGCGCCGCCCGACCTCACGAAGCGATCCACCCGATGCCGGAACGCAAAGGTGACCAGACCGGCGTCGTGGGCCTCCCGCACCGCTTGCCGGAACGGTGTGACGACGCCCGGGCCCGTGCCCCAGGTCAGGTGGAAGCGGGGGACCGAGTTGCCGTGACCGTCCGCGAGGTATCCGCCCCGTTCGGCCCATCCCACGATCGGGACCCATCGCAGGCCCAGGCCGTGCAACCAGGAGCGCTTCTCACCGGAGGCGAAGTCCACGTAGGCCTCGGCCCAGCGGCGACCCCAATAGTCCTCGCCAGTGGGGCTGTCGACATCGCGATCGAAACCCGCGCTGCCGAGCCAATCCTGCAGCGCGAGCTCGGGAGAGTCCTTAATGCCCATGCGGCGCTGCTCGGGGGTGTTCACCATGAACAGGCCGCCCAATGACCAATGAGCTTGGCCCCCCAGGTTGGCTTCGGTCTCCTGGTCAACAAGAAGGACCCGAAGACCCGCGCTTGTCAGCTCAGCGGTGGCGACCAGGCCGGCGAGACCGGCTCCCACCACGATGACATCGGAGTCCATGCGATTCTCCAGACTCATTTCTTGGACCGATCCAGAGCGACACGCACCAGAGCGGAGGCCAGATGCGGTAGTTGCTTGTCCGGAACCAAGGCGGCCAAATCAGTGGAATTCTCCGGCAGCCCGAGTTTGCGAGCCCCGTCCAAGGCCTTCTTGTCGAAGAACGGGGCCATCTCCGGCCAGACGGCTTGAACTTCCCGGGCGAAGATCGCAGCGCCCGTGGGTCCGATGCCCGGGAATTCCTGCAATCGCTTCAGCATGTCTTTGGGACTCTCTGAGTGATCGCGCAACCGCCTCAAATCCCCGCCGTAATGGTCGAGCAGGAGGGTGGCGCCGTCGCCGAGCATGGTCGAGGTGCGCTCGTCGTAGCGGCGGTAACCACCCCGACCGAGTGCGTCCACGCGTTGTTGCCACGTGGCATCGCGCATCTTCTCGGGCGTGGTGAACCCACTCGCCACGAGTTCGTGAGCCGTAGCGACCGCGATGTTCGCGCTGATCCTGGTGGACAACAAGTTCGCCAGGACCAGGAGGTGAAACAGGGGAGCCGGTGTGTCTTTGAGACTGATGCCTGCTTCCTGCGCATACGTCTGCCCGTGCTCGTTCAGAAGTTTGTTGACGATATCTCGGTGGCTCATGGGCGGAGATCCTCTCGATCAGGTGCTCAAGAATATCCATGGGTGGGCGCGTAAGGTCAGCAGCATGACGAAACGTGTATCTCTCAGCGGAATGCTGCTGAGGCACGCTCCGCTCATCGCGGTGGAAGTAGTTCTGTTGGTCGCGTTCGTCAGGGACACCACTCAAGGGAACCCTGAAAGCGCCTTCATGGCCATGGGCTTGCTTCAGGTGTCGCTCACGCCGTTGGTAGCAGAAGCCATCGGGCGAGTGCGGATCCCCATGTATCTCCAGCTGCTCTATGCCGTGCTGATTTTTACCGGCGGATACATGGGTAGTTACCTGCGGTTCTACGATGTCTGGGAACCGTGGGACACCATCGTTCACTTCTACTCGGGCATCATGATCGCGTTGTGGGCGGACTTCATTCTTCGGGCGGTCATGCGCAAACACCGCTTTGAGATGCCGCGGTGGTTGCATGCCGTGATGGTCACCTCGTTCAGCGCGCTGGTCGCCATGTTGTGGGAAATCGGAGAGTTTACCGCGGACCAGATGACAGGATCCCGCGCGCAAATCGATAACTACGACACCATGATCGACATGATCACCGGAACCTTGTCCGCCCTGATTGTTGCTCTCATCTTGGTGGTACGGCCTCGCCCACCGCGAAGTGAGCTGTCTTGAAGGTTCATGACGGGGTCCTCAGGTGACGGAGGCCTCAAGATCGTTCAAATTGAATCGGCGTAAGGTCGAATTCATGCCACAGTTTGCCTCTCGTCAATCCACCCCGCAGCGTCACGCACCCATGGTCATCCTGGCTCTGATCTTTCTGATCTCATTGGTGATCGAAATCGGGCGGGGTTTCGGAGAAGGCACACTCATACTCGTTGGTGTTTTTCTGGCGACGTTCGTGCCGCTGATCGTGGAGCGGTTGGCGCGCGTGGCAATTCCCTTGCACCTGCAGGTCCTCTACGGACTGCTGTTGTTGAGCGGTGGGTACATCGGATCGTATTTGCACTTCTACGGGGTTTGGTACCCGTGGGACACAGCGGTGCACTTCTATTCCGGCTTCGTGATTGCTCTGGCCGCCCACTTCTCCTTGCGGGTCATCATGGAGCGTTACAGGTTCACCCTGCCCGGTTGGGTCCACGGTGTGATTCTCACAGCCATCGGTGTCACGGGTGCTTTCTTGTGGGAAGTAGGGGAGTTCGTACGTGATCTCCTGGTGGGTGGCGACGCCCAAGTGGACAATCAGGACACCATGACCGACATGATCGCCGGGACGATTGCCGCTCTGATCGTGGCGGTCCTCGTCTCACGGCGGTCTTCTCAGCGAATGGTCCACAAGGAAGAATTGGCACACAACTCTCGATAACGGAGTGAAGCCATGAACACCCTTGAACAAGCGTTTTCCACTATCAAACGGACAGATTTCCTCCCCGCCGGGGCACATGGCCTGGCCTCCGTTGATGCGCCGTTGAGTATCGGGCACGAGCAGACCAATTCCCAACCGAGCACCGTCAAAGTCATGCTCGAGCTATTGGATGTGCAGCCCGGTCACCGTGTGCTGGACATCGGCGCAGGATCTGGGTGGAGTTCAGCTCTTCTCGGTTACTTGGTGGGGGAGCAGGGCGAGGTGACCGGTGTGGAACGCATCCCCGAACTCGTGAGCCTCGCGCGGTCCGCCAACGCCAAGCAAAATCAACCCTGGGTGCAGATCAGACAAGCAGAAGGGGGCGTCCTCGGAGCACCGGAGGACGCGCCATTCGACCGGATCCTTGTTTCCGCCATGGCGGACGCCCTCCCCGAGCAGCTCGTGGAACAGCTGGGGGAGGGCGGTGTGATGGTCATTCCCGTGGCAGATGAAATGCTGCGTGTGCGCCGCAGTGGGATGGACACGAAGATCACCCGGCACGGGCAGTTCAGGTTCGTGCCGCTGCATGACGACTGACTTTGCTCACGCGGCCGCCGCGGCCTTCAGGTCTCTACTCGATCACGCCGCACGCCAGACGAGAGCCGGCGTCACCGGTGGACTGGGAGTCCTCGTCCGGGCCTTCGGCTGCGTAACGCTCGGGGATGTTGGCGTAGTTGTCCGGGTCGGAGTGAATCATCAACGCGGAGCCGTCATCGTCCATCAGATTCTCTGCGTTGAGGCGATCCGTCTGGAACGTCATGTTGGCCTCGCCTGACTCCATGACCAGCAGCGCAGGAAGGTCACCCGCGTGCTCGGGGTGCTGAGCGTCGTCGCCACCCAAGTGGCCTCCCGCAGACAAGAATGCGCCTGTCTCGGACGGGTCATCCGGGGCGGAACTCTCCGCCTCGCACACACCGTTCGCGTGAACGTGGAGTCCGTAGTAGCCAGGCTCCAAACCGGAGAGCTCCACCTTGACGCTGGTCGCCTCCTGACCTTCACCGGCCTCCGAGAATTCGACGGTGCCCAGCTCCTCGCCGTCGGCGTTTTGTACGGTGGCGGTACCCATAGGCTCGGATTCCGACGCCGCCGCACTCGTCTCTTGCGCGCCCGTGTCCTCCGCGTCAGAGCCGCCTCCGTTGTCGCCACACGCGGCAAGGGTCAACAGCCCGGCAAGCCCTAGAAAGGCCATGCCGGTGCGGGCACGAGGGGTCTTCTTCTTGTGGGTGGCAGCCTGTCCAGTAGAAGCGGTCGGGGAAGTCATTTCACGATCGTTCATGGCATCTCCTCATCGTCGGTCCGCTGGGCCGGCGCGTCCGAGAGGTGATGCCGACCGATCAACGGTGTGGCATGTCCACGGTACGCATGACGCGCGTCACATTCGAGAGGTGACAAGGAGTGTTACGACTCCTTGGTGCCAATATTGACGCCCCAATCGATTCCGAAGCGGTCACGCAGGCCCCCGAAGGAATCGCCCCATTCTTGCTTCTCGAGCGGCATCTCCACGGTGCCGCCGTCTGCCAGGGCGTTGAAGAACTCGGTCATGCGCTGTTCATCATCACCCCAGATGCAAATGTTGATCCGGCTGCCTCCAGAAACACCACCGGGGTTGTCGGAGGCCATCAGGCTCCACCCCATCTCGGTGTCGAGCTGACCGTGCATCACCCAGTCCGGGGTGTCCTCGACCATGCCCATGTCCTTGAAGCGAGTGATGTTGAGATCCCCGCCGAACACTGATTGGTAGAAGGTGAGCGCCTCTTCCGCCTGGCCTTCGAAGCCGATGTACGGGGTTGCCTGAATCATGGTTTCTCCTGTTCTTGGCGGAGTAGCTGCCCCGCTGCCCACAAAGCCATTGTTTGCCAGAGGAGTCCGTGAATTCAATCGCCTTGACCATCCAGCCCCTGTTGTTCGTGACAGGTCGCAAAGGAGCACCAACGCGGTGCTCCACTTGCGCGGTTGGCTCGGGGAACTGCCATGGAAACTCCGTATCCGCTAGGCAAGCGTGCTCGCCGGGCGGCAGGACTGACAGTTTCAATGGGGGTTGATCTACAGGGGGCTCATTTTGCCTGCGTGAATAGGTGCTGGAAACCTTGATGTCGAAAACTGGCGCGTCTGAGCTGTTGTGCAGGAGTAACCCTTTCGGAGAGGGACTGTTGTCCGATTTTCTGTATGTGATGCACCATGCCGCGATGCCACTTGCTTGTTCTCTTTCCTTGTGATCTTGAGCAAGGGCATCCCGCTCTCGTTCAACATCGAACAACCGCTTGGAAATGAGGCCCGCCCAGATAGCGGCGCCCAGAGCGGCGGCTGCAACTATGACTGAAAGCCATTCAGGAAAAGTGCCCATCATGTCGATCCCCAACTTCGCTGAGTCCGGGGGTAGAAACACGTTCAACGGTAGAGCCGGAAGGTGGCTCTGACTAGGTTAAATGGAATTATTTCTGCGCGTTCGAGATTGAACTCTATAACTCGTGAGTAACATGGGAGGGAAGCCTGCCGTATGTTGGTCATTTTCCGTTACCGGATCGAAGGCTGCGTGCTGGAGCTATTTCCTGGAGTCAATTAGTGAAAGAGGGCTGCATTATGTCGGACCAAGTATTGAACAGCGGATGGACATTTACGTCTCAGGTGGAGACTCCGCAGGACCTTGCGGAGTTGCTGGTTCCTGGTGAAGTACCCGTCGCCTCCTTCAAGACTGTGCGTGATACGGCAACGTTCACGAACAAGCGACTGATTGTCCGTGACGCCCAAGGTTTAATGGGTAAGAAAGTCGAAACCTATTCCATCCCGTACTCGAGCATCAACATGTGGTCCACGGAAAATGCCGGCGGGTTCGATCTCAATGCAGAGATCGAACTGTGGACCCGGGCGGGTCTGATCAAGATCAACGTGGGTCGAAATATCGACGTGCGGAAACTGGATCGTCTCATCGCTCAGTCAGTCTTAGGTGTGTGACAAACCATTAAGTGAACTCTGGCCTCATCGCGAGTCCATCGGTTCTCCATCCACGACACCACCGACGAGAAATTCACTCCCGACAAGTCCATTCCCAGCACTGATCCGGCCTTCGCCGAGCACCGCAAGACTGACGCGCTGGTGGTGATCGGCGCGGACGGCGGTTTGCTGCCCGCGCCGTTCATTCCGGAGGACGGGATCGTCGAAATGGGCCCGGGCGAGCGCGTTGACGTGCTCGTGGACTTCTCCCGGTATCCGCGGTTCCGTCCACCCGGAGATGTGGGAGCTGCGTGAGCTGACGGAGGGCGAGGACCCCGGGGCCACAGACGTGATCCGGCTGACCCGAGCTGATGGCGAGGTCATGACCTTCAAGCCCGCGGCCAAGCTGTTCGACGACACTCTGACCATCAGGTTCTCCGAAGGCGACTGGGCGGTGTGGAACATCGTGCATCTGGGAGGCCCGGCACACCCGATGCACATCCACATGACGGAGTTCCAAATGCTCAATCGGCGGCAGTGGCCCCTCGGTCCCGGCGGGGCGTTACCGGGTTTCGACCTGGCGACCGGCTCGACTCCCAACCCGCTGCCGGTGCCGGCCCCCGGGCGCCCCATCAGCTCCATGACAGCGGGCATGAAGGATACGTGGGTGGTGCAACCGGGGGAGTGGGTGCAAGTACTCGGCGAATTCACGGGCGCCACGGGCAGCTTCATGTACCACTGCCACATCCTGGACCACGAGGACCACACCATGATGCGGCCCTTCACCGTGCTACCCAAGACCATCATGGCCTTCCACGACGTTCACGGTGGTGGCCACCACTAGGGGATCTGGTCAGGCAGAACGCGAAAGCCTACGATGCCAGTAATGGTCAGTAGGCTACCTACTCGGTGTGGCGGGCCCGGATGCTCGGCCCGCCACACCCCTCATGACAGAGAGGTTCTCATGCCCCAAGCGCAACAACCCCAAGCTCAGGAACTCACCGCGGACGTCGTTGTCATCGGTGGCGGAGCCGTGGGTGAGAACGCGGCCCAGTACGCGATCGAAGGAACGGACCTTACGGCCGTCATCGTGGAGGGTCACTTGCTGGGCGGCGAGTGTTCCTACTACGCGTGCATGCCCAGCAAAGCGCTGTTGCGGCCGCTGGACGTGGCGGGCACCTCCGCAGACGTGGACGGCTTGTCGCCCGCACGCCTCGACCGCGGAGGGATGCTGGAGCGCCGTGACTCTTTTGTCTCGAACTACGACGATGCGTCGCAGGTCGAATGGGCCGAATCGGCCGGGATCCAGGTGGTTCGCGGACACGCGCGCATTACCGGCGAACGCACGGTCAGTGTTGACGACGGCGCCGCTTCGCACACCATCACCGCGCGGCACGCCGTGATCATCGCGACGGGCAGTGAACCCAAGATCCCCACGGAATTCGAGGGTGCGGAGCCGTGGACTTCCGCGGATGCCACCGGTGTGGTTGAGATACCCGAACGACTGGCGATCGTGGGCGGCGGGGTGGTCGCGTGCGAGGCCGCCACATGGCTGTCCGGTCTCGGGTTGCATGTGACACTCCTTGTGCGTGGTTCGGGCCTGTTGTCAGACAATGAACCGTTCGCCGGGCAGACGGTACTGGACGGCATGAAGGCCCACGGTGTGGACGTGGTGTTCAACGCGTCCGTGACCTCGTGCACCAGGGAGAATCCCGAGCCCACCGGACTGGGGAAAATCCACGGTGGCGCGGTGCAGCTTCAGACCTCCGCGGGTGATTTCGAGGTGGACGAGGTGCTCGTGGCGACAGGGCGTGCTCCGCGATTGAGTGACCTGGGGCTGGACGCAGTCAGCGTCACTTCGGACCAGGTGCTGGGCGACAACCTCCCCAACTGGTTGCATGCCGTGGGCGATGCAAGCGGCGATGTTCCCCTGACTCACTGGGGCAAGTACCGGGCGCGCGTGGTGGGTGCCAAGATCCGTGCCACGGCCACGGCCACGGGCGCGCCCGAGCCTTTCCCGGTGGAAGGTCCTCCCGTCCCCCAAGTGATCTTCACAGAACCACAGGTGGCACAGGTGGGGCTCACCGAGGCCGCCGCGCGTGGCCAGGGGATCGAGGCGGTCACTGCCGAGGTGCCTTACAACTCCACGGCGGGAGCCGCCCTTCTGCGCAATGACGTTCCGGGGCGGGCCAAAATCGTGGTGGACCGCTCGACTCGACGTCTGGTGGGTGCCACGTTCGTGGGGCCGGAAGCCGGCGAACAGCTGCACGCCGCCACCATCGCCATCACCGGGCAGATTCCGGTGCACGTGCTGCGCCATGCGGTGCCCAGCTACCCGACGGTCTCCGAAATGTGGTTGCGATTGCTGGAAGAACTTCCCGAGGAGTTCCGTCGACCAGCGGATTGATCGAACCGATGGCCTCGGCTGCGCCCGTCAGCGAGTGATCGACCGTCATGGTGGCTGCCGTGCCTACCATGGGGTATGACCGTACGCATGCTGACGATTGCGACCGCTGTTCCGGATACCCGGATCCACCAGCCGGACGTCGCAAGGCTTTTCGCTGAGCAGCCGGACATGACCCGACTGGGGTCGCGGTTGGTCGGCTCGGCCTTCGCGGGATCCGGGGTCGCGACCCGCTACACAGTCCTGCCGGAGCTTGGGGCGGCCGCTGCGACCGACAGTGTAGAGGCCGATGACGACGCCGCGCCGTCGCCCTTTGTAGATCCCGCCACCGGGCACTTGCTCTCCCCGGGAACGCAGACGCGGAACCAGATCTACACCGACCACGCGCAACGGCTCTTCGTGCGGGCGGCGCGCACCGCACTTGCTCAGGCCGCACCGGCCGTGACCCCGCAGGACGTCACGCATGTGATCACCGTGTCCTGTACGGGATTCTTCGCACCGGGGCCGGATGTCCGCGTGGTCAAGGACCTGGGTCTGCCCGCAGACGTGTCCCGCATGCATTTGGGATTCATGGGATGCAACGCCGCGTTCCCTGCCTTGCGGGCCGCCCACACCGCGTGCCGTTCGGATCCCCAGGCCGTGGTGCTGGTGGTGTGCGTGGAACTGTGCACTTTGCACCTGCACGTGCGCAACGACCCGGACACGATCATGGGCAATGCGCTCTTCGCAGACGGTGCCGCGGCCACAGTGATCACCGCGCGGGACACCGGTGACCGGTCACCGGAACCTGCGCTGGAATTACTGGATTTCGAGACAACTCTCGCACCCGTGGGCGAGGAGGATCTGGCATGGAGCGTGGGCGACGAAGGGTTCGAGATGATCCTGGGCACTTACGTTCCCCGCATCATCGACGATCACGTCACGGATGCTCTGGCGCCGTTGCTCTCACGGGCGGACCTGAGTGTCGCAGACATTCCGTTGTGGGCCGTTCACCCCGGCGGTCGAAGCATCCTGGACAAGGTGCAGTCACGTCTGGCGCTCGCCGACGACCACATGGAGCCCTCGCGCGCGGTCCTCGCGGATGCCGGGAACATGAGTAGCGTGACCATTCTTTTCGTACTGGAGAGAATCCGAACCTCCGGAACCAGCGGTCTAGTGGGGGCCATGGCTTTCGGCCCCGGACTGAGTATTGAGAGCGCGTTGCTGCGCGCGGTGTCTGCCGAGGCAACGGTGCCTGCCGAAACAACCGGGCAATGATGGACCCGCTGCTGCGCCGTCGAAGTATTGACGAGCCGGAGCTCATGGATGATCCGAACTGCGACCCCGTGGCGTTGGGCAACACCTACAGGTTGTTCGGGGTCATCAATCCGATGGTCGCCTCATGGCGGCCCGTCTACCGCCGGTGGATCCGTCCGGCCATTCACTCCGCGTCCTTGGAGGGCCGCACACCCACCCTCTTGGATGTGGGCAGCGGGGGTGGCGACGTCGCTCGCAGCCTCTCCCGGTGGGCTCGCCGCGACGGACTCAATCTGGCGATCACGGCCATCGATCCGGACCCCCGAGCCCACGCTTGGTCTTCCGCGCATGACAACGGGGCCGGGGTCGAGTACCGCGCCCAGTCCAATGCGGAATTGGTGACCGCGGGTGAACGCTTCGACGTGGTGGTCTCCAATCACGTGCTTCACCACTTATCGCCGTCCGAGCTATCTGCCTTGCTGGCGGACACGTCGGCTCTGACCCGCTCCGTGGCGGTGCACAATGACTTGAGGCGGAGCCGTGCGGCCTGGTTGCTGTACTGGCTGGGCACACTGCCACTCATCCGAGCCCGGACCTTCGCCCGTTTCGATGGCCTGCTGTCGGTCCGGCGCAGCTACCGCCGGGATGAACTGGTGGAAGCGCTGCCTGCTACGTGGCGTGTTCGGCAGCAGTGCTTCTTCCGACTACTTGCGGTGTACCCGGCTCAGGCGGAGCCGGGGCGAACGTCGTTGTCCCAGCCCTCCTGAGGAACGTCGCAGGTCTCCCGGAACACGAATTGGGAGGGGCGTTTGCGCTCTCGGCTGGACCAGTCGATGGCCGGGCGGTGGGTTCGCTCCGGAAGGTAACCCAACCTGTACACGGCCATCAGCTCAAGGTCGTCAGGTACTCGCAACATGTCCACGATGCGCTGCCACTGATGCGGGGCCTCCATTGGGAAAGACACGAACTGGATGCCCATGCCCAATTCCACGGTGGTCAACCAGAGGTTCTCCATGGCCGCGCCCATGCTGAACACGGAGTAGAACCGGACAGTTCTTCGGGGCGGTACTCGCCGCGTTCAAGCATGACGCCCAGCAGCAACGGTGACCCGGCCACGAGCTTGCGATTCTCCTCGCCCAAGGTCTGCGGCACCCGCAGCTTGTTCATGAGGTTCTGGCCGGAGGGTGTGAACGCCCGGGAGGTGAAAGGCCTCAGCAGAGCGGGCAGCTTGTCGAACAGCATGCCGCTGCGCAGCGTGTCCATTTCTTTCTGGCTGAACCTGAAGTACTTCTTGTAGCGGTTGAAGAAAGTGCCCGAGCTCATGACCTCGGTCATGCTCTCGCCGCTGATGGAGGCGACCGTGTTGATGGTGTCCCGATCCTCGATGACCACGAACCGCCACGGTTGACTGTTGAACTGCGAGGGCGCGGCGGCGGCCGCGCGGATGAGGGTCTGTTGATGCTCGGGGCTGACCGGATCCGGGCGGAAGGGGCCGTTGGTGGTGCGCCGGTTGAACACGGCGTCGAGGAACTCCATGGATTACCTCCAGGCCAGCACGAGGCCGGCCGCGTAGCAGGGGGCCGCTGACAAAGCGTCTCGGGTGTGCCGTTGGAGCGGGTGCGCCCCGTGATGCTGCAGCATGAACAGCGGCAGGACAGCGGGGGCCAGCGCGAAGGCCGCGGGGGATCGTTGAGCGGTACACGCCACGAACGCCGCGCAGGTCGTGGATGCGGTCAGGACGTATAAACCGTGGTGGACCCAGCGGAAATCTGACGTATCGATCCACCCGGCAGCCACCGAGGCACCCAGGGCGCAATTGGCCGTGAACGCTCCAGCGGACATGGTCATGAGGGCGCGAGGCAGATGCATGGCCTTCCACCTCCTGATCATTCGCGGGTTGACCTCATGGTGCCACAGCCATGGTAAGGAGGCTTGCCAACCACGCCCGGCCCTCTGCCCTCACGGAATGTTGCCGCCACGGATTCCTCTACTCACTGAGATTGCTGCGCGGTGAGTGGAATACGACCACCTGCCAGCACCATGTCCACTTGCCGGTCGGACAGCCTGTGGTTGAGCTTCACCTCACGGTCACCGATCGTGGCGGTGAGGGTGCGTCCGGCCCGCAGCGCTTCATGCAGGTCGTCGACGAACATCTGGTCGTCCTGCGAGATCTCGTCGTAGTCGGACGGATCGTCAAACTCCAGCGGTAGGATCCCGAAGTTCGCCTGATTCTGCCAGTGAATTCGGGCGAATGACTTGGCGATGACGGCCTGCAACCCCAGATAGCGCGGGGCAATCACGGCGTGTTCGCGGGAGGATCCCTGTCCGTAGTTGTCTCCACCCACCACTACGTGACCGCCCTTCGCCTGATGTGCTCGTTCAGGGTAGGTCTTGTCGATCCTCGTGAAGGAGAACTCCGCGATCTTGGGGATATTGCTGCGATAGGGCAGTACCTGGGAGCCTGCCCGCATGATCTCGTCCGTGGAAACATCGTCCCCCATGACCAGTAGCACTGGCGCTGACAGCTGGTCCGGGATCGGTTCGAAATCGGGAAGCGCAGAAATATTCGGGCCCTTCACCAGCTCTACCTTGTTGGCTTCCTCCGGTTCCAACGGGGGCAACAGCATGTCATTGATCATGCTGTAGGTCTCGGGCATCTCCGGGCGCGGGTAGGAGATTCCGTGACTGTCCTCCAGGGTCCGAGGGTCGGTGATTCTTCCGGTCAGTGCGGCCGCAGAGGCCGTTTCCGGGGAGCACAGCCAGACAGAGTCCTCCTCGGTGCCCGAACGGCCCGGGAAGTTCCGCGGCATGGTGCGCAACGAATTGCGACCGCTCGCCGGTGCCTGGCCCATGCCAATGCAGCCCAAGCATCCGGACTGGTGGATCCGCGCCCCGGATCCCACCAGGCTGGTCAACCACCCGCCGGAAATCAGGTCGGCCAGGACCTCGCGGGAGGTCGGGTTGATGTCCACGGACACTCCCTGGTGGGCCTGCTGCCCGTCGAGAATCTCCGCCACCACGGCGAAATCACGTAGGCCGGGGTTAGCGGAGGAGCCGATCACGACCTGGGCCACATCCTCGTCCGTCACCTCGGCAACCGGGATCACGTTGCCCGGGGATGTGGGTTTGGCGATCAGTGGTTCGAGTTCAGAGAGGTTGATGTGTTCGGTGACGTCGTATTCGGCGCCGTTGTCGGCAACGATCTCCGTGTAGTCCTCACCGCGGCCGACCGCTTCCAGATACTGTCGGACTGCGTCATCGGCGGGGAAGATGCTGGTGGTTGCGCCGAGCTCGGCACCCATGTTCGCGATCACATGTCGATCCATAGCGGTCAGGTGCGCCAGGCCCTCGCCGTGATATTCGATGATCCGCCCGGCGCCGCCCTTGACTCCGTGACGCCGCAGCATTTCCAGAACCACGTCCTTGGCGGACACCCAATCGGGCAGCTGCCCGGTCAGCTCCACGCCCCAGATCTCGGGCATCGCCACGTAGAGCGGCTGGCCCGCCATGGCCATAGCGACCTCCAGACCCCCGACGCCGATCGCCAGCATTCCCAGCGCACCGGCGGCACACGTGTGGGAATCGGAGCCGATCATGATCACGCCGGGGCGGCCGAAGTGGGCCTGGTGGACCGGGTGGGACACTCCGTTGCCGGCCTTGGAGAACCACAATCCGAACCGCTGAGCCGCGGACTCGAGGAACAGATGATCGTCCGGATTCTTCTCGTCCGTCTGGAGCAAATTGTGGTCCACGTACTGAACCGACAACTCCGTGTGCACCCGGTCAAGTTCCATGGCTTCCAGCTCAAGCATCACCATGGTGCCGGTGGCGTCCTGGGTCAGAGTCTGATCGACCCGCAATCCCACTTCGGAACCGGGTTCCATGCTGCCTTCGACGAGGTGATCGGCAATCAGCTTCTGCGCGACATTGCGTGCCACTGCTCAGCCCTCCTGGTCCAACGGCCCGCCGTTGGCCCGGTGGGCCTCGTCCGACCAGTCTAGTCAGCAACCTTAGGGTTCAACAGGTTGCTCACTGCCGGATGGATTCTTCTTCTTGACCCCGTGGGGACTCTTGGCTGTCCGGATCCACCGCGGTTTCGCGGCCGTGGTCCCCGGACATGCTCGACAGGCTGTTCGAGGGTGTGGCCTCGTCCCGCCAGCGCAGCAACGCTCCCACACCATCCGGAAGGTCCACGTACTCGGAACCCAGTGTCGAGATCCCGGCATCCGTTGCGAGCGCCTGTCGGGCGAGTTCCTCCGCATTTTCCGGTTCGGCACCAATGGTCAGGATGAGCTCGGATACCTGACCGCGCTGCAGTGCCTCGGCGACTTCGGTCGAGCCGGCCACGGACTCACCGCCGCGGTTCTGGTTCTCGGTGAACAGATCCGCGAGCGACTGCTGACGATTCTTGATGAACTCCTCGGTCACGCGGGCCATTTCCTCCCGGAACGAGGCGCGGTCCAAGCTGACACCGCGCGTGCCACCCGGGACTTCCTTCAGGATCGCCAAGGCCTCCTTGCTCAGCTCGTCCTTGAGGAGTGACTCTGCTCGAACGTCGCCGGTGAGGAGCAGCATGTCCAGCTGACGGTCACGCACGATGGAATCGACCTTGGACGCGACCGCCTCCGCGTTGCGCTCCCAGGAATCTTCGACCCGGGCTTCCTGATTGCTCGAGCGCCAGCCGTGCTGGGAGCCACCGCCCACACTGGCCTTGTGCAGTTCGTCGTGGCCGCCATCCACCGAGGCGTCTTCACCCAGGCCATTGTCATTCTTGGTGATAGTGGGGTTTTCGGGAGCACGCAGGTGCAGATCAGCGCCTGATCGGTCCACTTCCACGAGCAATTGACGCACCCCGGTCGGGATCACCTGCAACAGGGGGACCAGCACGGGTTCGTCACCCCAATGGGCCGAATCCTGGCGCGGGGGAGCGGGCAGCACCCTGTCGACCAGAATTGCCGAACCGGTGGCAAGGATTGCGCGTCCATGACGGCCACCGATCGGTGAAGGTTCCAACAAGGTTTCCTCGATCTCCTCGAGAATCTCGTCCGGAGCGCCGTCGTCCGCGAGTTTGGAACGGAAATTTCCCCACCGGGTGGA
>JAKDKI010000289.1 GCA_030453435.1 Kocuria sp. | reverse complement strand
CGTGCACGACCGAGAGATCGCACTGCCGTGCGAAATTCCTCCGGGGTGCTGTTCAGCTCGCTTACCGCGCTCACAAGGCTCACATTAGCCAGTGAGCCGGTGGAGGTGAGGGGAGCCACGCCGTGAGATGAGTCGACGACTTCGCTGGACGATCAGTAACCGCTCAGTAGCCTTGACCGCCCCTACTCGCCCTGCGCGTCCGGTACCAAGCGCATGGATACGGAGTTGATGCAGTACCGCAGATCGGTGGGCGTGTTGAAACCCTCGCCCTCGAAAACATGGCCCATGTGGGAATCGCAGGCCGCGCAGCGAACCTCCACGCGCTTCATCCCCATGGATGAGTCCTCGATGTAGCGGACCCGGTCTTCGGCCAGCGGCTCAAAGAACGAGGGCCAGCCGCAGTTGGAGTGGAACTTGGTGGTGGAACGGAACAGCTCGGCACCGCACGCGCGACATTCGTAGACGCCGGTGGTCTCGGTGTCCACGTACTCCCCGGTGAACGGGCGCTCGGTCCCACCCTGACGCAGCACCTGGTACTCGGTGGGGGACAGCATTTCGCGCCACTGGGCATCGGTGCGGGCCGCGGACTGGGCGGAGACCGCCTCGTTGGTGGAGTTCTCAGACATTTCTTCTCCGTTTCGTAGTTGGCTACTGAGTGGCCAGCGTCGCAGCTGGCATCACAAATCGGGCCACTGGGTACAACAGTTCACCGGGCTCGAATATGCCCGCCGGTAGTGCCCAGGGTCCACGTGCCAGAATGACGATATGGCTTCCCTTTTGAGTCCATCCGGAGATGCCCCTGCCCGCTCATGGCGACACGGTGCCATCGTGGGCGCCACGGCAAGTATTGGCGCGGCTTCCGCGACATTCGCGCTGTCGAGTGGGCTGGCGGCACTTATTGCGCGCCAGGTGGTGGTGCCGCCCAAGGTCGGGGGCAAACTCACCGTGTTGAAGCTCGAGAATGACCCGAATTCCGGGCAGCCGCTCATCACGTTACCCGCCAACTCGGACACTCGGGCCGCAGGAACCTACGCTCTGCGGTTCGATGAAGGCCAGAGCATGGCCCGCATCGGATTTGTCGTGCGGCAGAACCACAACACGGTGACCCGCTTGGTGGAACGGGTCTATCGAGGCGACTTGGAAGAAGGCAAGAAGGGCTGGTGGACCGGTACGGTCTATGCACGCCCCGGCGATGCCGGCCTGGCCTTCGAAAAGGTCGACGTGGCCACGGACCTCGGTCCCGCGCCAGCATGGGTGATCCCCGCGGACGGTGACACTGACCGTGCGCGGCACGAAGGCGCATGGGCCGTCATGGTCCACGGGCGTGGTGCGCAACGCATGGAGTGTATTCGCGGTGCCAGGGCCGCGCACGAGCTCGGGTTGCACAGCTTGATCGTGTCCTACCGCAATGACCGAGAAGCTCCCGCAACCCAGGACAACCGCTACGGACTGGGATTCACCGAGTGGGAGGATGTCGAGGCCGGTATCGAGTACGCGCTGGCTCGCGGTGCAACGGACATCGTGCTGTTCGGGTGGTCCATGGGTGGTGCCATTGTGCTCCGCACCCTGGAGCTGACCCAGCACCGCAATAAGGTCCGAGCGGTGGTGCTGGACGGCCCGGTGGTGGATTGGTTCGAACTGGTGGCCCACCAGGCCAAGATCCATCGCATTCCCCGCAGCATCGGCCGCATGGCCACGGACTTGATCTCGCACAAGCTCGGTCCCAAGGTCACCGGCTTGGCCGCGCCTCTGGATTTGCACGCGTTGGATTGGCTGTCCCGCTGGGAGGACATCACCACGCCCACGCTCATCCTGCACTCCACCGATGACGAGGTAGTCCCGGTGGAGGGTTCGGTGCACCTGGCCGAGCTCAGCCCGTTCGTGGACTTCGTGGGTTTCGCAGGCGCGCGTCACACCAAGGAATGGAATATCGACCGCAAGCGCTGGGAGCGTGCCGTGCGCGAATGGCTGCCCACCAAGCTCAAGCGGCCAGCGGTGCGTAGCGCCCGTCCGTCAGCCTGAGCAGGTCGGCGGGGGACAGCTCAACGTCCAGACCTCGCTGCCCGCCTGAGACCAAGACGGTCGGTAGGTCTTGGGCGGATTGATCCAGCAGAGTGGGCGAGGGGATCTTCTGGCCCAGTGGCGAGATCCCGCCCACCACGTAGCCGGTGCGGGTTTGCGCCGCCGACGGCGTTGCGAGACTCGCTTTCTTCCACCCCAGTTCCCGAGCGGTTGCCTTCAGGTCCACCGTGGCACTGACCGGGACCATGACCGTTGCCCAGTTCTTCTCGTGCGTCACCATGATGGTTTTGAAGACGCACGCAGGATCCTTGCCTAGAGCCTGCGCCGCTTCCAACCCAAACGATTCCGCGCGCGGATCGTGCTGGTAGGGCAGCGCCGCATAGCTAACCCCGGCGGCGTCGAGCATCGCCAGTGCTGCCGTAGCGGCGTGCGATGCCCGAGCCCCGGGGCGTTTACGAGCCATGATCAGCCCGCGGAGTGAGCCGCTTGCTGCTCCCGGACCTGGCGTTTGATCCGACCCAGCATGGCTGACATTCCGCGCATCCGCAGCGGGGACACCAACTTGGTCAGCCCGAAGCGCTCGGGCAGGTCATCGGGGATGTCCAACACGGTGGACGCGGGGAGGCCGTCCAATCCTTCGTACAGGATGGAGGCGAATCCGCGCGTGGTGGGAGCCTCCGCCGGTGCGGAGAAGAAGATGTTCACCCCGGGATCCTCGGCACCTTCTTGGAGTTCCACGGCCAGGAACAACGGTGACTGGCACTCCACTACCTGCTCGAGTTCCTCCGGGTGTTCGCCGTACCGGGCGGGCAACTCGGGAAGGGAACGAGAGAACTCGAGAAGGAGCTGGAGCTTGTCAGGTTCCGGAACGGCGTCGAAATCCTCGATGAGCTCTTGGACCTGGTTGGGCAATTCTTCGTTGGTCACCGGGCACCCTCCGGAGCTTCTCCGCGAGCCTCGCCCTGGGCCACGGGCACGCGCACAGCGTTGCCCCACTCGGTCCAGGAACCGTCGTAGTTGCGGACCTTGTCGAAGCCCAGCAGGTGGGTGAGCACGAACCACGTGTGGGAGGAACGCTCGCCGATGCGGCAGTAAGCAATGATGTCGTCGCCGTCGGACAGGCCCACTTCCTCTCCGTAGATGGCGTCCAGCTCGTCGCGGGACTTGAACGTGGCGTCCTCCGCCGCAGCGCGAGCCCACGGGACGGACGCCGCGGTGGGGATGTGGCCGCCTCGCAGGGTGCCCTCCTGGGGGTAGTCCGGCATGTGGGTGCGCTCGCCGGTGTACTCCTGCGGGGATCGCACGTCGATCAGCGGGGTCTTGCCCAGGTTGTCCAGGACGTCCTCGCGGTAGGCGCGAATCACGGAGTCATCGCGCTCGACCACGGGGTAATCGGTGGCGGTGACCTCGGTCTGGTCGGTGGTGAGTGCGCGGCCCTCGGCAACCCACTTGTCACGACCGCCGTTCATGAGGCGGACATCCTCGTGGCCGAACAAGGTGAAAACCCACAGGGCGTAGGCAGCCCACCAGTTGGACTTGTCGCCGTAGACCACGATCGTGTCGTCGCGGGAAATGC
>JAKDKI010000047.1 GCA_030453435.1 Kocuria sp. | reverse complement strand
TGCGGGGCACGCGCCTTTAGCTCAGTTGGTAGAGCAGTGGACTTTTAATCCATGGGTCGTGGGTTCGAGCCCCACAGGGCGCACCTCATACACAAGGCCCGAACCTCGCGCCGTTGACGTCCAGCGGCCGCGGTTCGGGCCTTTGTCGTGCGTGCCTCCGCGACGGGCACGACGACGGCGCTCTCAGAGATTCGAGGGCCTCGCAGCTACCGCCCGGATCACCTCTGAACCAGGGTGACGTTCAGCCCAGGGTGGCCACCAGCGCGGGCAAAGCCTGGCCGGCCGTGGCGCGCCAGACATGGTCCGCGCTGGCTGAAACTTCGGATGGTTGCGGGTTGATCTCGATCACGGGGACACCGCGGGCTGCCGCAAGATCAGGGATGCCCGCCGCGGGGTACACCAATCCCGAAGTGCCCACGACCACCACGAGATCGGCCTCCTGCGCAGCTTCGACCGAGTCTTGGAATGCACCCTCCGGCAAGGCCTCTCCGAACCACACCACACCGGGGCGGATCAGCCCGCCGCACTGTTGGCACACGGGCGGATCGAGGCGGGCCACGGGCTCGCGCACTGGTGGGTAGCCCACGCCGGCGGGGGCGCCGCAGTCCGCGCAGCGCAGGGCGAACAAATCGCCGTGGACGTGGGCGAGAACCGTGGCTCCCGCTCGTTCATGCAGGTCGTCCACGTTCTGGGTGGAGATCCTGAGATCGATCTCCGGGAGAGCCTGCCACCGTGCGATCGCTCTGTGGCCAGGGTGGGGCTCGGCCCCGCGCACCAGGGACGCGCGCCAGGCGTACCAGGCCCAACACTGGGCGGGATCGTTCTCCCAAGCCTCCGGGGTAGCCAGCTCCGTGGGATCGAACCGTTCCCACAGCCCGGTTTGGGCATCACGAAAGGTGGGGACGCCGGATTCGGCTGACATCCCCGCGCCGGTCAGGACCGTGACGTGCCGGGCCGAACGGGCCAACTCGAGGACCTCGGTGGGGATCTGCTCTGGAGTGGACATGGTCCCCACATTAGTTGCGCGCACTCCGGCCCGTAGCCGGTTGCGCTCGGTCGTGCCCCATGATGGAGGCATGCCAACGTCCACAGCCTCGCCGCCTCGCAGCATGTCGCGGCGCGTGAAGCAGAACGTGGCTCGGCTGGAATCCCCGGGGCGGATTCCCGGTGTCGATCTGGCCCGGGGCCTGGCGGTACTGGGCATGTATGTTGCCCACCTGACCGTGGTCACGCCCCTCGAGTGGTCCCGGCCAGAGACCTGGCTCGGGGTGGTCGAGGGCAGGTCCGCCAGCCTCTTCGCGACCCTCGCCGGTGTGTCCCTGGGGCTCATAGGGTCCAGTATTCGCTCGGTAGCTAACGGCCAGGACGCGACGCGCGCCCGGCGCAGCCCCATCATGATCCGCGCTGTCCTGATCTGGGCCCTCGGGTTGCTTCTGCTCAGCCTCGAGGTGCCTGTATTCGTGGTGCTGCCGGCCTACGGGCTCCTCCTGCTGATCGGAGCGTTCATGGTCTCGTGGTCAACCAGGGCGCTCGTGATCACGGCGGCACTCACGGCCGCGGTCGCCCCGTACATCGTCACGATGATCGACGGCGCGGGCCCACCCGAGAGGGGAGGCGCGGGGGAGTTCTTCGCCGACGTGTTCGGGTGGAATTACCCGTTCGTGCTGTGGCTGGCCTTCGTGGCCGCGGGGATCATTGCGGGTCGATTGATCCGTGGTGGAGCCGGTCCCACGGCACTACTGCTCGGATCGGGATTGACACTGGCCGTTCTGGGTTACGCAGTATTCGGCCCGGTGGGCAACCAGGTGGTTGATCGCTACGGAGCGGATCTCCCGACCGGCTCGACTCCCTGGTTGCTGTCCGTTTTCCGCGACGACCCTCACTCGCACGGCGTGGGTGAGGTGCTCGGCTCCGGAGGTTTCGCGCTCGCGGTCCTCGCGTTGTCCGTTTTCGCGGGAACCACGGCGCTGCGCTGGGTTTTCTGGCCGGTGCGGGTCATCGGCTCCATGCCTTTGACGGCATACACTGCGCATCTTGTGGTGTGGGGGATCTGGATCATGGTCACCCCGGGGGTGGGCTCAGACATTCACCGATTGCACGGGTTCTTGGCCCTCGACCCGTTCTGGCCGATCACCCTGGGTGTGACTGCGGGCTGCATCGTGTGGGCGCTGGTGTGGGGCAAAGGTCCCTTGGAACGGATCGTGCATGCGCTGTCGAGCGGAGCCGCGGAATGGAACGAGCCGGACATCCAGAATCAACGGGGCCACGGTCTGGAACGCGGGCTATAGCGAGGCGATCGCCCGGGCCAGCTTCTCATCCGTTGCGTACATCGCGGATTCATCGAACGTCGAGGCGGTGCTCATGATTTCATCCGCACCGGTTCGGGCCAACATCTCGCTGACCTCACTCAGAACACGATCCTCGGTGCCCGCAATCGTGGAGGACAAGGCCTGGCCGACATAGCTTTCTTGCCGTTGCGTCAGCTCGGTGGGCAGCGACGTCGTCGGAGCGAGCGGTGGGAAGGCACCGGTGAGGCGGGACTGGGACATGGCCCAAGCTTCCGGCAAGGCAAGGTCGTGGGCTTCGGAGGCGGAGTCGGCCACGTACATTTCGACGGATGCAACCAGATACGGTTCTGCCTGCTGGGCGCTCGGGCGAAATTCGGCGCGGTACTCGTCGAAGGGCTCGGGCCCCGCCGCGAGAAGCGGGCCGCCCACCACCGCGGGCAAACCCAGCTGGGCCGCGATCTTGAGCCCGGAGCCCGTACCCAGCACGAACAAAGGAATCTCACCGGTATCGGCCGGGCGAATCGTGATGTCAGCGGTCCCGTCCAAGTAATCGCGAACGGACTGGATGTCCGACGCGAAATCCCGTGGCAACGCCTTCAACGCTCCCAGAGCTTCACGGACCGGTTTGGTGAAGCCCAACGAGCGTCCGAGACCCAGGTCGAACCGCCCACCGTAGAGGGCTGTGAGGACCGCGAACTCCTCGGCGACCACGATCGGACGGTGATTGGGCAGCATCACTCCGCCGGAGCCCACGCGGATCGTGCTGGTCGCCGCGGCAACCGCCTGGGCAAGCAGGGCTGGAGTGCCAGAGGCAACCCCGGGAACCCCGTGGTGCTCGGACACCCAGAACCGTTCGTACCCGGTGGCCTCCGCGCGCCGGGCGCGTTCCACGGTCTGGTGCAAGACGGCGGCGTCGGGCTGTCCCTGGCGGGTGCGGGACCGGTCGAGGAGTGAAAGTGGAATACCCATCACTGTCAGAACGCGGGTGAGGTGATGCTCATTCCGACCAGTGGGCAGAATCAGTCACGCGCCGTGGGCGATCATCACCGCAGTGTGATCGAATCCAGGGACTCCTGAGCTTCCCTGGTCAGGTTTTCCGGCAGAGGCGCGCTCTTGACGGAATCTGAGGCCAGCTTCTGGCCCTCGGGGCTGACCACGTAGTGACCAAAGGTTTTGATGAGTTCCAGCGTCTCCGGATCGCTGTAACTCGTGCAGAACACATGGTAGGAGGCCAGGACAACGGGGTAAGCACCCTGCGCGTCCGGGGTGCGGTCAATGTCCAGGGCAATGTCGTGTTCGCCGGACCCCTCGACACGGGATGAAACGCCTACCGCGGTGGCGGCGGTTTCGGCGGTCACGGGTACGTATTCCTCGCCCACCTTCACCTTGGCCTTGCCCAGCGAATCTCCCACCAGGGAATCATCCGCGTAGGTGATCGCGCCCTCGGTCTGATTGGTCACGGTCACTACACCGTTGTTGCCCTGGGCGCGCTCGCTGGGGAGCGAGTTGGGCCAACCGCCGCTGTGCTCATCGGTCCAGACCTCGGGTGCGGTGGCCTCAAGGTAGTCGGTGAAATTCTCCGTGGTGCCGGAGTCGTCCGCGCGGGCTACAGGGATGATCACACTGTCCGGCAGGTCCACGTCCGGGTTCTGATCGGCGATGGCCGGATCGTTCCACTGCGTGATCTCGTGTCGGAAGATCTTCGCGATCGTGGGCGCGTCCAGATTCAGCGCGTCAATACCTGGAAGGTTGAAGGCCACGCTGATGGGGGAGATGTACACCGGTATATTGATGGCCCCGCCCGGGCCGCAGGCTTCCTGGACGTCCGCCTGTTCTTCCTCGTCGAGGTAGGCATCCGAACCCGCGAAGTCCGTGCCGCCGCCCACGAGTGCGGAGCGACCAGCACCGGAGCCAGCAGATAGGTACTGCACTGTGGCGTTGGGGTACTTGGATTCGAATCCGGTACGCCAGGTCTGCATGGCTGCATTCTGAGCTGACGAACCGATTCCCGTCAGGATGCCTGAAAGCGAGGCATCGCCCTGCTCCGCGGCCCTGCGCTGTTCTTCGCCCAACGGGTAGTCGGAACCACAACCTGTCAGGAGAATGCCCGCAGCGAGCGCCAGAGCACCGTATTTTATGCAGCTCATAGGTTGACGAGGGGCAGTAGTTCCACGCATGTTCATCTCCAGGACATGTTGAGGGCAGGTGTCCATGGTAAACGGGCATTGTCTGTGGCGGGTGCCGCGAAATGCAGTGCACATCACCGTTCACACTAGTGAACGCCTGGGATAGGATTCCCCTGCACGATCAATGCGGATTTCCCGCGACTTCCTCTCTCACCTCAAGGTTTTCTCATGCCTACTGCTTCCATGCCATCTCGTTTGGCTGCCGAGTTCCTCGGTACTTTTGTCCTCGTTCTGGGCGGTTGCGGTGCTGCCGTTCTGGCGGCGTACGTCCCGCACGCAGAGAACTCCAACATCAACATGGGCATCGGCTTTGTCGGTGTCGCTCTGGCCTTCGGCCTAACCGTCCTGTGCATGGCCTACGCGGTGGGTCACATCTCCGGCGGTCACTTCAACCCCGCAGTGACGGTTGGCGCGCGGCTGGCCGGTCGCGTCGAGGCCGCCGCTGTGCTGCCCTACATTCTGATCCAGATCGTCGGCGCCTCCGCAGCCGGCGGCGTGCTGTACCTGATTGCCTCGGGCAAGTCCGGGTTCGACGCCGCCGCGTCCGGTTTCGCAACCAACGGTTACGGTGAGCTCTCCCCGGGTGGCTACTCCCTGCTGGCCGTTCTGGTCACCGAAGTTGTGCTGACCGCCATCTTCCTGTTCATCATCCTGGGCTCGACCGACCGTCGCGCACCGGTGGGCATGGCTCCGATCGCCATCGGCCTGGGCCTGACCCTGATCCACCTGGTGAGCATCCCCGTGTCCAACACCTCCGTGAACCCGGCACGCTCGCTCGGCGTTGCATGGTTCGCCGGCTCCGACGCTCTCGGCCAGGTGTGGCTGTTCATCGTGGCTCCCGTGGTGGGCGCTGCCATCGCAGGTCTGGCTTATAAGTTGCTGTTCCCGAACCACGAGGACGAGCTGCTCGAGGACATGGCCGACAGCCAGGACGTGCGTAACGCGCGCGAAGCTCGCTGACGTCAGCCCAGCGCCGTCGTTCGTCCGGTGCTGTGACAGCTGACAAAGACTGTGGCCCCACCGATCGGTGGGGCCACAGTCTTTTTTGGGTGCTCAGGTACTGGAATGCCTTGACTGATCAGGCGATACGGGGACTGCCGGGTCGATCCTGGGGGTCGTCATCCTCCGCAGTTGCCGGGCCCCGGCGCGATGAGGGGTTGGTGCGCCTGCTGTGCGGACCGCGCAGGACTGAGTACACGATCAAGGCCAGTCCAACCAAGCCCACCAGGGCATGGATCCCGTAGTGCTGGTCCGAGAACCACAAGATGTTGTCGTTGACCGTCACGGCCGGTAAGAAACCCGCGACTCCAACCAGAAGGCACAGGAGACCGACAATCAGCACCACCAGCTGCAGGGGAGATCGCCCTCGAGGGCTCCGCTTATGTGACCCGTGGTGTTCGAGCTCTGCTTCCATCGGATTGCCCCACCCGGCCGATTCGGCACGGCTGGGAGTGGCGGGACGGTCGGTGTGGTCAGGGTGTCCGGGGGCGGGAGTTGGGCTGCTCATCATCAGTCCTCGGAATCTGGTTGGGTGCCACGACTCGGTGCGAGTCGACACACCGCGCTGTGTCTGGTTCCCCAGCGCGGTGGGGACATCAAGGCTAGTTGGTCGCCTGATCACTCACCAGGGCGGTGCCCCTTTATGACGCGGTCCACTACCAGCCCAGCAATCAGCGCCCAGAACGCCGCACCGACCCCGGCCACCACTACTCCCGAGGCGGCCACCAGAAAGGTCACGGCCGCGGGGACGCGTGTGGTTTCGGAGGACAAGGCGGTCCCGGCGGAAGAAGCGAACGTTGCGATCAAGGCCAGTCCGGCGACCGCCGCGAGTAACCCCGCGGGAGCGGCGTCGGACGCTGCGGCTACGGCGGGCGAGAGAGGTCCGAGCAGCAGATAGACCAACCCACAGGTAACTCCGGCGAGCCACCGCCGGGCGGGGTCCGGGCCGGCCTCGGGGCCGGCAGCCAGAGCCGCGGAAATGGCCGCGAGATTGATGGCGTGACCACCGACGGGGGCGCCCAGCGAGGTGGCCGCGCCCGTGTAGACCAGGGCCGAACGCATGGGCGCGGGATAACCGAACGAGGCCAGGACCGTGACACCTGGGATGTTCTGACTGGTCATGGTGACCACGTACAGCGGCAGCGCGATCGCCACGGCCACGTCCCACGAGAATTCGGGGGCCGTCCAGGTCAATCGGGGTTGCAACGAGGCGACATCGAGGGTGCCGAAGGTACCGCTGAACCCCATGACAACGACCGCGGCAGCCAGGGCGCCGGGAACGGCCCAGCGAGGCGCCAGCCGAAGCAGTACGAGCCACGTGAGCACCAAGGGTCCGATCACCAGGGGCGTCTGCGCCAATGACAGAAAGGGCGCCACACACAGCGGAAGCAGAACGCCGGCGAACATGGCGGACGCGATCGCCGGGGGAATCCTGCTGACCAGGACGGCCAGCGGGCGGAACAGACCGGTGAGAAGAATGAGCACGCCGGTGAGGACAAACGCACCCACGGCCGTTGCGAAGCCCCCTTCGGGTGCGGCCGTGGTGGCCAGAAGCGCGGCGCCCGGTGTGGACCAGGCCATGGTCACGGGCATCCGGAACCGCCAGGAGAACAGCACGCACCCCAATCCCATGGTGAGACACAGGATGGCCACCCCGGAGCCGGCTTCCGCGGGAGAAGCCCCCCACTGCCGTGAGGCCGGCCAGCACCACCGCAAATGAGGATGAGAAACCCACAACGGCGGAAATCACCCCCGCCAGAACGGCCTCGGAACTCTGGCCTCGGTGGGGCGGTCGTGCGGACATGCAATGGGCCCTTCGGTTTACGAATTGTTCATACAACAGTGGCACGCTACCGCGAGAGCTCGGGCCGTGGTGGCCGATCCAAGCCGGGGTGTCAGACGTTCCGGGGGATCATGGGGAGCCCGTATCTTGATCTCTGAAAGAAGCACCGTTCGCATCGCAGCTCGATCATGTCCGCACGACACCGTCGCCCGAAAGGGGACCCGCCATCACTGTCAAGACAGGTGAAGGCCACGCCCCCTGGCAGCCCGGCGAAATGGTTGGTCCCACCCCGCCGCGCAGTTTCCCCACGTTCCGTCCTGAGATCGAGGGTCTTCGCGCGATAGCGGTCCTTCTGGTCATGGTCTTCCACATCTGGGAAGGCCGGGTATCGGGCGGGGTGGACGTGTTCTTCGTGATTTCGGTGTTTCTCCTGACCGGATCGTTCACGCGCGCTTTCGAGCGCGACAAGCCCATCCGACTGGCCGCGTATTGGTTGCGCACATTCGCTCGATTGTTGCCCCCGCTCGCCGTTGGCCTGGTCGTGATGGCCGCGGCGATCATGCTGCTGTATCCCGCCTCTCGGCAAGAGCTGCTCACCGGTCATTTATGGGCCTCCGCCGGGTACATCCTCAACTGGGTGCTGTCCGAGCAAGCCGTGGACTATTACCAGGGCTCCGGCGTGCTGTCATCACCCGTGCAGCACGTATGGTCCCTGTCCATCCAGGGGTAGGTCTTTATCCTGTGGCCCCTGCTCATGGCGGCCTGCGCCGGCGTGGCCCGTGCCGCAGGGGTTACGTTCCGTTGTGTGGCCACCTATGCATTCGCGGCAATCTTCGGGTTGTCGCTATTGCACTCGGTCGTCTCCGCAGCGGTCGACCCGGAGTATGCCTATTTCGAGCCCAGCGCACGCTGGTGGGAATTCGCCGCGGGCAGTTTGGCGGCACTCCTCGTGACACGACCGGGGCGGGGGAAGATTGCCGACACCGCCGGCTGGTTAGGTGTTGCGCTGATCGTGGTCTGTGCTTTCGGTGCTGGTCCAGAGGCCCGCTTCCCCGGCTGGATTTCGCTGCTACCCGTTCTGGGGGCGTGTCTGGTCCTGGGTGGAACGGGAACCGGCAACAGGCTCAACGTGGACGATGCCCTCTCCTGGCGCTCTCTGGTCTGGGTCGGCCGTCACTCCTATGGCCTGTATCTGCGGCACTGGCCGTTACTCATCACCTACATGCTGCGCAGCGCCAACGACTCCGTTCCCGTATCCGCGGGCCTGGCCATCATGGTGGCGTCGCTCCTGCTGACCCTGGCCACGGAATGGCTGGTGCGCAAGGCCATGCCCGTAGGGGGGCCTGCGGACCACGGGGCGTCGCTTCCTCGCGGTGGGCCTCGTCACGGTCCTCGGTCTGGGGTCGGTCACGGCCTGGATCCAGGTTCGGGAGAACCGTCAAGGGGCCGTGGAGGCCACGGCAGAAAACTTTCCCGGAGCGGCGTCGTTATTCGGCGCCCCGGTACCGGGTGGTCTTCGTCCGATCCCGGCAGCCGGTGAGAAGGACGCCGAGTGGACTTTCCCTGGGCGGGGCTGCACCGCCGATGAATGGAGCGGTCCCATCACCGACCGAGCTGAATGCTTCATCCACGAATCCGACAACGCAACCGGGGACGAACCCACCATCGTGGTGCTGGGCGACTCCCACGCCCGGCAATTCGCGGGGCAAGTGACTGCCTTGGCGGATGACCGTAGCTGGCGAGTGATCACGTACATCATGATGGGCTGCCGTTACAGCGGGCCCACCGAGAAGCGGGAAGCTGAGTGCAACGAATTCAATGCCAATGCGCTGCAGGCAACTCTGGACGAAAACCCGCAGGGCGTCATTGTTGTGGGCACGGAGTCCGACCCCAATGCCGTGGTCGGAACGGGTCCCACCGAGCAGGTGACCACCGCGCTGGACACAGGAATCGATCCGCTGGCGGAGCAGGGGACCCCTGTTGTGGCGCTGCGGGACAATCCGCGTTTCAACTACGACATGTTCGAATGCGTCGAAGTATTCGGGGAGGACCACCCTCGCTGCAACCCGCCGCGCTCCGTGCTGCTGGAGGAGGAGAATCCGCTGCGCGAGTTCGCGGCGAATCGACCCAACGTGGCGTCCATGGACTTGAGTGACTTGTACTGCCCCGAAGGCGAATGTCGGTCCGTGATCGGCAACGTCACGGTCTATCTGGATCGCAATCACATCACCCAGACGTACAGCAATACGATGAGGCCTCAGATCGAGAATCGGTTGGTGAATGCATGGGAATCAGCGGGTGGCCTGAGTGGGTGACTTTTTCTGTAGGCCTTTGGGGGGACAAGGCTAATTCGGCGTGTCCCCTCTTTACTCTACGGTGGCCCCGAACCCATTAGATGACGTGTCCCCAAGAAGGTGAAAACCGCGCTCTGAAAAGGGAAAATGATCATCACAAGGTGGTGGACGGCGGGCTCGCTGCGCGTCTTGTGGCAGTGGAATCCCGGCGGGGCTCGTGGTTACATAATGGTGTTACTTCAAGTACCGAAGAGCACATAATGATTCCCGCCAGGGGGGCAGGAATCACGCACTTCGGTCGTGGTGATTGCGTCGGAACGCTGGGGGGCGTGAAGGCGCACTCAGTCACCAAGGAGTAATAGGTACGAGGCCATTGCGGGGGCATTGGCCTCACCAGCGGACTAGTCCGCGCCGGCTCTGCCGGTAGTTGCGTCCGCCGCGCGAAGGTTGTTTCTTCGGGGAAAGAAACAAGAGCGCGGCGGGCGCACCCGAATTTAACGGGATGGATTGCTTTTCCGTGTTCGTCTGAACGAGCATCATGAGCCCCTTATGCGTGTCTGATCGCGCTGACACACTGGCGGCATGAACCAGTCACCGGTCACCACCTCCCCGCAGCTGCACGAGCAGGCCGTCGAGCATTTGCGAGCCCTCACGGGGAATTTGAACGCAGACTTCCATCCCGGCCAGTTCGAGGCCATCTCCGCACTGGTTCAGGACCACCGCCGCGCTTTGGTGGTGCAACGCACGGGCTGGGGCAAATCTGCCGTCTACTTCGTGTCGGCACTGCTCCTACGCTCGCAGGGTTACGGGCCAACTCTCATCATTTCGCCGTTGCTCGCACTCATGCGGGATCAAGTGGCGGCGGCAGCTCGCGCCGGGGTACGAGCCGCAGCCATTTCCTCTGCCAACCCCACGGAATGGGGTGAAATCACAGCGGCCCTGGAGCGCGAAGAACTAGATGTCCTGTTGGTCTCACCGGAGCGCTTGAACAACCCCAGGTTCCGTGATGAACAGCTACCCCAGTTGATGGACAGGCTCGGTTTGCTGGTTGTGGACGAGGCCCACTGCATTTCCGACTGGGGACATGATTTCCGCCCGGATTATCGGCGTATCAAGGACTTGCTGGGGCACCTTCCGGATTCCGTGGCTGTCCTGGCGACTACTGCGACAGCCAACGAACGGGTCATTGAGGACGTCCGGGAACAGTTGGGAGTGGGCGCAGGCGGCCAGCAGGATGTCTTCACGCTCCGGGGCCCTCTCTCACGCTCGTCATTGCGGCTGGGAGTTCTGAGACTGCCCTCCACCGCCACACGACTGGCGTGGTTGATCGAGCACCTCAATGAGCTGCCGGGCAGCGGCATCATCTATGCACTGACCATCGGTGCCGCCGAGGACACGGCGCGGGCGCTGACCGAGGCCGGGCATTCGGCTGTGGCCTATACCGGTCGCACGGATGCCGCCGAACGGGAAGAGTTGGAAAGTGCCCTCAAGGACAATCAGGTCAAGGCACTGGTAGCCACCTCCGCGCTGGGCATGGGTTTCGACAAACCAGACCTGGGGTTCGTGGTGCACCTGGGAGCGCCATCCTCACCGGTGGCCTATTACCAGCAGGTGGGGCGCGCTGGTCGCGCCACCGACAGTGCGGACGTTCTGCTGCTGCCCGGCAGTGAGGATCGCGAGATCTGGGAGTACTTTGCGACTGCGTCCATGCCCACGGAAGAGAAATCCGGGGCAGTTCTCACCGCATTGGCCGAGCACGGAGGGCCGCTCTCCGTGGCCGCATTGGAAACCCGGGTCAACATCAAACGCACTCCGCTGGAGCTGTTACTCAAGGTTCTTGCGGTGGACGGCGCCGTGGAGCGTGTTTCCGGTGGTTGGCAGTCCACGGGGCGGCCGTGGGAGTACGACGCCCCACGCTACGACCGCGTGCGCCGCGCTCGCATCGCTGAGCAGCAGGCCATGATGGATTACCAATTCACCACCGAGTGCCGCATGCAGTTC
>JAKDKI010000288.1 GCA_030453435.1 Kocuria sp. | reverse complement strand
GGGCTCCCCGGCGGGAGACGTCTCTCGTGAAGCGGCGGGCTCTCCGGCTGATGCGCGCGTGGACATGGGGCTCCCTCGCGGGTCGGGCAGGTTCGTCGCGCTCCCGCGGGCATGCGGGGGCGCGCCAGCTTAGAACCTATGCACCCCGTCGCGGCCGCCCCAAAGACGACGACGCACGTCGTAACCGGCCCCCTCGGCACGAGCGCATCAGGAGTCCCGCAGTCAGGGTCTGTGACAGATGTGCAGGTCATCAGCGCTGACGGGGGCGCATATCTGTCACCGCTCCACGGCCCCGGACACCCGACGACGAACGTCCGGCCCCGGGCGACCCGTCTTCCACGACGAGAAGCGCCCCGAATCTGAGGGTTCGAGGCGCTTCCGATGTGCTGAGACATCACAGAGTGGGCCCTGTGGGGATCGAACCCACGCAGGCGACCACACCGGGGGAATCAACCCTTGAAATGACAGCGATCTAGGTCTCCCTAGATGCCTCTGGATCACAATCGATGTGGGCAGATCGTGGGCGGCCAGGACTGCTTCCGGACTAGAGGTTACCTACCAGCGAAGGGCGCCAACATTGCGACTGAGTGCTTGGAGCGCTTTGTAGAAGCGTCGCTCCTTGGGCGACATCTTGTCGGAACGGGTGTCGCGCGGCCCCCTAACTTCGGGACCATCCTCCGGGAGGGGCCAGAGGCCAGCATTCTCGACGTCGAAAGGGTACTTCTCCGTGTACAGGTCCTGAGACGGGTCGTCGCCCTCGTAGCGAAGTTGGATGACTCCATGTTTGGGCATACCGGAGCCCCCATCCTCTACCGGCTCGGTACCCTTGGCGTTCATTAGAGTTTCGCCCTCGGCCGCAGCGATGTGCCAGTACATCCGCAGGGAGGATCCCGGGGGAAGGTCACGCGGGGTGTCGAACGCACGCAGAATGGCATCCGCAACGTCGTCGGGAGCGTTCACCTGCGGCTCGAAAGCCATGCGCAGATCGCGGGCAGCCGACCGCCCCTGATTCCGCACGACGAGGTCATAGGAGGCTGCTCCGGCCAAGCTAGGGAGGATCTCTGCGTAGACATATGGGCGGGTTTGCAGGATCGAGTCCCTCTTGGCCTGTTCATTGGCCTCGCGTGCCGCCCTGAGCGTACTGAAGGCCGAACAGGCCGTCAGTACTGCTGTCAAGAGAAGTCCAAGCGTGAATAGGGCCGTAGCGAACGTGCTCCATGCGGCTAACGCGTTCATCTGGGCTTCCCTTCGACGGAGTTTTGGGGTCGCCCGAGGTCGTCCTCGGCATGTCACCCGCCCGGATTCTAGTGGTGACAAGCCGGATTAGCCGGTGTCACCTGCCGGGCCTGCTTCCGGGGGGATCAACGGCACTATGCCGAGGGGTCCACTGTCCCCCTACCCCCCGGGGGTAGACCGGGGGGTAGGAGCTGAGGTTCACCATGTGCGCGCCAGGGCGCTGTAAGCTAGATGGGCCGTTGTCCCTCCCTCGGAGCGCCTAGAAGCAATCCGTTCGTCGGGCTCTTCCAGCACTCGAGGCCCTTGGGTGAGCGAAGAGCAGCGCAGCGGTAAGGGCGGGGAAGGCCCGGCAGGTCAAGCCTGCCGGGCCTTTTCCATGCTGGTTCAGGCTGCCGCGGTCATCTTGATGATGCTGGCCGGATCGGCGAAGCCGAAGCCCATCCGCATGGTGGTGCGCACAGCGATGCGGTCGGAGGTGAAGTAGACCGACTCGTCGACGTCGACGCGCACCTCATCGCGGATCACGCTGTAGATGCGGCTGGCGTCGACGCCGGAGATCGTGCCTGCGGGCAGGTCGGGAGCGATGATGATGGGCACACCGTTGACGACGCGCTGCCCCTGCATCAGCGACTCGTTCGAGCCCACGGAGGCCTTGAGGTTCGCCAGCGTGAGAGCGTCCTAGGGCGGGGGGAGGAACGCGGTGATGATCGCGCCCTTGGCCTCGGCGGTGTACTGCGCCACCGAGACGGGATCCAGGTTCTCGAGCTCGAGGTCGACGGCCGTGGCATCCTTCAGCGAGGTCAGGCCCTTGGGTGCCGGGGCTGCCTGGCTGGTGAGGAAGGCCTTGTCGATGACCTTAGGAGCTTCGGATTCACGCGCCAGCCCTGGCGGCCGCGGCTGAGGTGGGGCCGGCATTAAGGGCACGGGCGGGGCTGGTCCTCGGTGCCGAGCCAGCCGTCGTGGCACTCGTGCGAGTCGGCCAGGCGGGCCGGGGTGGTGACGGGGCGGATCTCCGACAGCACGGACAGCCCGCGATCGGTGCGCTCGTCCTCGGTGGGGCTGTCCGTCCCACGGACGCCCGGGGGGCGGCTCCAGATCATGACGCCTCCCTCAGTTCGCGCTCGCGGGCGGCCTCGGCGGCCTCTCGGTCGGAGCGGTGCTCTGTGCAGAGGTCGATACCTGGCAGGGGCCGGTTCGCGTAGCCTCCCCTTCGGCAGTACGTCTCCCGCTGCTGGGTCTTGAGGCTGTTCTGCTCTTGGCCTACTTCGGGGACGTTTCCGCCTGGAACTGCAACGGGCCAGAGGCTGACCTGCTCGGCGTTTTCGAGCGGCTCGGTGACACCCGCCTTGTCCTGGCCTGTCCTGTCCTGTCCTGGTATTACGCGTAACAGGGGCCGTAGCGTTACGGGTAGGTGGGGCGTGGTCGCAGTTCGCGGGGAGGCACTCGGAGTGGTCTCCGTTCTTGTGCTTGCGGTGCCGGCGCATCCGCTGCTTCGACTTCTCCGTGTTCTCGCGCACGCTGGGCGGCGGTATGTGCTGCTCGAGCTGCAGCAGGGCAATCTTGTCTCCCTCAACTCGGATGAGGCCGACCTCTGCGAGGGCGGCGAGCGCGGCCGCACATCTACCTGCCCCACGAGCAGCTGCACGCGCTCGCCGATGAGGAAGGGCAGCACCGCACGCTGATCCTGCTACTCGGGTACACGGGGCTGCGCTGGGGCGAGATGGCCGGCCTTCGCGCCCGCGACCTCGACTTCGAGCGGCGGCGCGTGAGCGTGGAGCGCAATGCGGTGGAAATCGGCTCGAAGATCGAGATCGGCTCCCCGAAGTCGCACAAGAAGCGCTCCGTCCCGCTGGATTGGTTCCTGGTGCCGCTGCTGCGCAACCAGGTCGCCGGCAAGGAGCCAAACGACCTGGTGTTCATGAGTTCAAGCGGCGGCTTCATCCGGCGCCCGAAGCTCTCCGAGGCGGTCTCTACCGGCAAGAACGGACGTCGCCGCTCCGGGGACGGGCACTCCTGGTACTCCGCGGCGCTCGGCCGCGCCGAGCTCGAGCACATGACCCTGCACGACCTGCGGCACACGGCAGCGTCCCTGGCGATCTCGGCCGGGGCCAACGTCAAGGCGGTGCAGCGAATGCTCGGGCACGCCTCGGCGGCCATGACCCTGGACGTGTACGCGGACCTCTTCGACGACGATCTCGACGCCGTGGGGCAGCTCTGGATCGCGCAGCATCTACGGCAGTTGTGGGCAAATCGTGGGCAGAGGGCCAGGGGCAGGGCTAAAGAAGGCCGCTACTTCCCCGGATTCTGGGGGAAGTAGCAGCGTTCTCTGTGAGTGGGCCCTGTGGGGATCGAACCCACGACCCATGGATTACTGGGTCCGGACG
>JAKDKI010000287.1 GCA_030453435.1 Kocuria sp. | reverse complement strand
GAGGATGGAGTTACCCGAGCCAGAGCCAACAATGATGAGATCGAATTCGCGCATGAGTCCCATCCTAGATAGCTTGGCAAATCAGCGATCAGGCGGGGTCGATCACCAACACCAAGTCGCCGCCACTCACCTGAGCAACGTCCTTGAGAGCCACCCTGGACACTGCGCCACCGGTGGGCGTGGTGATGGAGGCTTCCATCTTCATCGCCTCGATCGTGGCCACGGCTTGGCCCGGTTCCACAGTGTCGCCCTCGGCCACGGTGACCGTCACGGCACCGGCGAACGGCGCGGCCACGTGACCCGGGTTGGAAGAATCCGCCTTCTCGAGCTCCATGGAATCGGTCTTGACCGAGTTGTCGCGGATCTCCAGCAGTCGCAACTGACCGTTCAGGGTGACCATGACAGTGCGCATGCCCTTGTCATCCGGTTCGGAAATTGCCTGCAGGGTCACGAGCAAGCGCACGCCCTTACCCAGGGAAATCACGTGCTCGAAGTCCTGGCGCAGTCCGTAGAGGAAGTCGCGGGTGTGCAGCACGGACAGGTCGCCGTACTTGGTCTGGGAAGACTCGAACTCCTTGGTGGGAGCAGCGAACAGCAATCGGTTCAGGGTCGCACGACGCTCCTCACCGGGCTGCCCGAGACCCTCCTTGTCCTTCTGGCTCAGGTCCTTGTCGCCCAGGGTCACGTTGCGACCCCCAAGCGCCTTGGAACGGAACGGCTCGGGCCAGCCCGCGGGCGGGGTGCCGAGTTCACCCGCCAGGAAGTTGATCACGGAGTCCGGGATGTCGAACTTGTTGGGGTTCTCCTCGAACTCGGCCGGGTCCACGTCCATGCCCACGAGCTGCAGGGCCAGGTCACCGACCACCTTGGAGGACGGTGTCACCTTGACCAGGTGGCCCAGCATCTTGTCCGCGGCGTAGTACATGTCCTCGATGGCCTCGAACTTCTCCCCCAGGCCCAGCGCAATGGCCTGCTGGCGCAGGTTCGAAAGCTGACCACCCGGGATCTCGTGACGGTACACGCGACCCGTGGGGCTGTTCAGTCCCGACTCGAAAGGCTTGTAGATCCCGCGCACGACCTCCCAGTAGGGCTCCAAGTCACTCACGGCGTCCAGGCCCAGGTTGGTATCACGCTCGGTGTTCTCGAGCGCGGCGACCAGTGCGGAAGCCGAGACCTGCGACGTCGTGCCGGACATCGATGCGGAGGCGACGTCCACGGCGTCGACACCTGCTTCCGAAGCCGCCATCAACGTGGCCAACTGGCCTCCGGCGGTGTCGTGGGTGTGCAGGTGCAGCGGCAGGTCGAAGCGCTCACGCAGCGCGGTGACCAGCTTGCGGGCGGCCTCCGGGCGCAACAGCCCCGCCATGTCCTTGATCGCCAGGATGTGTGCGCCGGCGTCCACACACTTCTGCGCCAAGTCCAAGTAGTAGTCGAGGGTGTACACCTCTTCACTCGGATCCAACAGATTGCCCGTGTAGCACAGCGCAACCTCTGCCACGGCGGTTCCGGTTTCGCGCACGGCCTCGATCGCGGGGCGCATCTGCTCCACGTCGTTGAGCGCGTCGAAGATGCGGAAGATGTCCACACCCGTCTCGGCGGCCTCGGCCACGAACGCGTTGGTCACCTCGGTGGGGTACGGCGTGTATCCCACCGTGTTCCGACCACGCAGCAGCATCTGGATGGGAATGTTGGGCATGGCCTCGCGCAGGCGGCGCAGGCGATCCCAGGGGTCCTCGCCCAAGAAGCGCAGAGCGACGTCGTACGTGGCACCGCCCCAGGCCTCGACCGACAGCAAGCCCGGCAGCGTGTGAGCGTAGGCCGGGGCGGCAGCGAGAAGGTCACGAGTACGCACGCGCGTGGCCAACAGCGACTGGTGAGCGTCGCGGAAGGTCGTGGACGTGACCGCCAGCGGCTTGTAATTCCGCAGTTCTTCGGCGAAGCCCTCCGGGCCCTTCTCCTGGAGCACTTGACGCCAGCCGGCGGGCGGCTCGTGGGTCGAGGGGCCGTCAAACGGGCTGCGGTAAGGCTCATCGGACTTGTCACCCGGGTAGTGCGGGAGCTTGGTGCGCGGGTCGATTCCGTCCACGCGATCCCCGTTGGGCTTGTTGACCGTGACCTCTGCCAGGTAGGTCAAGGCGCGGGTCGCACGGTCCGCCGAAATCTTGCCCTTCAGCAACTCCGGGTGGTTCTCGATGAAGTCCGTGGCCACGTCACCCGCGATAAAGTCCGGGTCGTCCAGCACGGACTGCAGGAACTGGATGTTGGTCGCGATGCCGCGGATACGGAACTCCGCAAGAGCACGGCGCGCGCGGTGGACGGCGGTCGTGTAATCGATACCGCGGCACGTGAGCTTGACCAGCATCGAGTCGAAGTGCGGCGAGATCTCGGCACCGGCATAGAGCGTGCCACCGTCCAGACGAACACCTGCACCGCCGGCGGAACGGTAGGCAGAGACCTTACCGACATCAGGGCGGAAGTCATTGGCCGGGTCCTCGGTGGTGATACGGCACTGCAGGGCGGCACCGCGCACGCGCAGGGTGTCCTGGCTGATCCCCAGGTCCTCGAGCGTCTCCCCTGCGGCAATGCGCAACTGCGACTGCACCAGGTCGATGTCCGTGACTTCCTCGGTCACGGTGTGCTCCACCTGGATGCGCGGGTTCATCTCGATGAACACGTGCTGACCGGCACGCTCCCCGGCGGTGTCCACCAGGAACTCCACGGTGCCGGCGTTGACGTAGCCGAGCTCCTTGGCGAACTTCACGGCGTCACGGTGCAGGGCCTGGCGGATGTCATCGTCCAGGTTGGGCGCCGGGGCGATCTCCACGACCTTCTGGTGCCGGCGCTGCAGCGAGCAGTCGCGTTCGAACAGGTGCACCACATTGCCCTGGTTGTCCGCGAGGATCTGTACTTCGATGTGCCGGGGGCGCAGCACGGCCTGCTCGATGAAAACGGTGGGGTCACCAAAGGCAGTATCCGCCTCGCGCATGGCGGCATCCAGGGCACCGGGCAGATCCTTGGAGGACTCCACGCGACGCATGCCGCGTCCGCCACCGCCGGCAACGGCCTTCACGAACAGCGGGTAGCCGATCTTCTCGGCTTCCTCGATCAGTGCGTCCCTGTCCGCCGAAGGTTCGGTCGACTCCAGCGTGGGAATTCCGGCGCGCTTTGCTGCACGCAGTGCTTCTACTTTGTTGCCCGCGAGCTCCAGGATCTCCGCCTTGGGCCCGACAAACTTAATGCCCGCGGCATCGGCGGCGCGGGCAAGATCGGGGTTCTCGGACAGGAAACCGTAACCGGGGTAAATGGCGTCAGCGCCGGATTCTTTGGCAACGCGAACGATCTCGTCAACGTCCAAGTAGGCACGCACCGGGTGGCCCTCTTGGCCAATGGGGTACGCCTCGTCAGACTTCTGACGGTGAATGGAGTTGCGGTCTTCGTGAGGAAACACGGCCACGGTTGACGCGCCGAGTTCATACGCGGCACGAAATGCACGGATAGCGATTTCGCCGCGGTTGGCCACCAGGATTTTGGAGAACATGTACTGCCGTTCCGCACCCCCGGGCCAGTGGGCCTCAAAGGGCGCTGCGTTAGATAGCGAACTAGCTGTCTCAGCATACGTGAGACCTACATCATAC
>JAKDKI010000286.1 GCA_030453435.1 Kocuria sp. | reverse complement strand
TGCACAAGGACGGTTGCGTGGAAGTCCACGACGACGGCCGCGGCATCCCGATCGATAAGGAACCACGCACCGGATTGACCGGTGTGGAGGTTGTCTTCACCAAGCTGCATGCCGGCGGTAAGTTCGGCGGCGGTTCGTACACCGCGTCGGGCGGTCTGCACGGCGTGGGCGCATCCGTTGTCAACGCGTTGTCCTCACGTTTGGACGTTCAGGTGGACCGCGGTGGCAAGACCTACCAGATGTCCTTTAAACGCGGTGAACCCGGGATCTTCACCGAGAAGGGCGCGCCGACCCCGAGCGCTCCCTTCGAGGCTTTCACGGACAATTCTGAACTGCAGATCGTGGGCAAGGCCAAGCGCGGTGTCACGGGGACACGAATTCGGTACTGGGCGGATGAACAAATCTTTACCCCGGACGCCAAGTTCTCCACGGAGGAACTCGTGCGCAGGGCTCGGCAGACGGCATTCCTGATCCCGGGGCTGCAGATCACCGTGCGCGATGAACGGCTGCTCGCGGGAACCCCGGGGGAGACCGGCCCGCACACCGAGGTGTTCCAGTACGACGGCGGCATTTCGGAGTTCGCAGAATTCCTGGCCATCGACGCGCCGGTCACCGATGTGTGGCGGTTGCAGGGACAGGGAAGTTTCACCGAACGTGTTCCGGTGCTCAACGACTCCGGGCACGCACAGCTCCAGGACGTTGAGCGCGTGTGCGAGGTGGACGTCGCTCTGCGCTGGGGTGTCGGTTACGACACCACCGTGCGTTCGTTCGTGAACATCATCTCCACGCCCAAGGGCGGCACACACCTGTCCGGCTTCGAAGCGGCGCTGCTCAAGACCATCCGCAAGCAGGTGGAGGCCAATGCCCGCAAGCTCAAGGTGGGCAACGACAAGCTCGAGAAGGACGATGTCCTGGCCGGTCTCACCGCTGTGCTGACCGTGCGGCTGGCAGAACCTCAGTTCGAGGGGCAGACCAAGGAGGTACTGGGTACTCCGGCGGTGCGTCAGATCGTCACCAAGGTGGTCGAATCTCAGCTGACCAAGCAGTTCACGTCCAAGAAACGCGATGACAAGGCCCAGGCCAGCCAGGTGCTGGACAAAGTGGCCGCGGAAATGAAGTCCCGCATCTCGGCACGTGTGCACAAGGAGACCCAGCGGCGTAAGAACGCACTGGAGACCTCCTCCATGCCCACCAAGCTTGTCGAATGCCGCTCCTCGGACGTGGGCCGTTCCGAGTTGTTCATCGTGGAGGGTGACTCGGCCCTTGGCACCGCTCGCTTGGCCCGCAACTCCAACTATCAGGCGCTGCTGCCCATCCGAGGCAAGATCCTCAACGTTCAGAAGGCGTCCATCACGGATATGCTCGCCAACACCGAGTGCGCTGCGCTGATCCAGGTGATCGGGGCCGGTTCGGGTCGTAGCTTCGACGTGGACGCCGCCCGGTACGGCAAGGTCATCATGATGACCGATGCTGACGTGGACGGCGCCCACATCCGTACCCTGCTGCTCACGCTCTTCTACCGCTATATGCGCCCGCTCGTGGAAGCCGGCCGGGTCTACGCGGCCGTTCCGCCGCTGCACCGGGTGGAGATCATCAACCCCGGCTCCAAGGCCAATGAAATGGTGTACACCTATTCGGAACGCGAACTGGAAACCCTGCTGGGCAGCCTGGAAGAGCAGGACCGCCGTTACAAGGAACCGATTCAGCGCTACAAGGGCCTGGGTGAAATGGACGCGGACCAGCTGGCAGAAACCACCATGGACATCCGCCACCGCGTCCTGCGCAGGGTGCGAGTTGCGGACGCAGAGGCTGCCGAGCAGGCCTTCTCATTGCTGATGGGATCCCAGGTGGCGCCCCGCAAGGACTTCATTGTGGCGGGTGCCGCGCAGTTGGATCAGGACCGCATCGACGCCTGACCTACCAGGCGTGGCACAGCGGCGCGAAAGCTGCGCAACAGTGAGCTAGGAACAAACCCGGGCCGACCGAGCTGCAGAGGTCTGACCGAGGAACGGCGCCCCGAATCTTCCGCACGGAAGATTCAGGGCGCCGTCGTTGTTCGAGCGGTGGTTCAGCCGTCCAGGGACAGTGTGTCCTGCTCAGCGGAAGCTGGTTCAGCCGCGGAGGAGGAGTCCTCGGCCGCTTCCAACCCCGGCACGGGGAGTCCGCCGAGAGCCGGGCCCACAGCGTGCACTGCGCGGTCCACGCTCACACCGGAACCATCCCGGCGGCCGTACTCGTTGGGCAGGTTGCGGGCCACACCGGCAGCCGAGACGGCCTTGCCCGGTCCGTGGCCCACCCACGCCAGGTTCAGTTCGGTTTCGCCCGTGAGCAACCGTTGGGCTCGCACGCCGGCGGTGGCGCGGCCCTTCGCCGGGTACTCGGACAGCGGTGTCACCTTGATGGATGCCTCACCCATGTCCGGCAGTTGATCCTGGGACTTGGCCTGGGTGACCACCACCGTGGCGTCGTCCTCCTTGACCGCACCGAAGAAGATGGCCCGCTCACCGGCGGCCAGTTTCATACCGGCAACACCGCCCGCATTGCGTCCCTGCGGTCGCACGAGGTTCGCACCGAAATGCAGCAGTTTGGCGTCCGAGGATACGAACACCAGTTCCGCGGTGTCCGGGCACGCGGCCACGCCGATCACGCGGTCACCGTCCTTGAGCTTGATGGCCGGCCACTGGTCCAGGTTGAGCGGGTAGTCGGGATTCACGCGTTTGACGATGCCCTGCTCTGTGCCGACCGCGAAGACCTGGTTGAGGGGCACCAGACCCACCAGGTGCTCGTTCTTGTCCAGGCCCAGGAAATCCGAGGCGGGCACGCCGTCTGCCAGGCGGGGAACGCCGTCGAAATCCTGGAGGACGGGAATGTCGATGCACGACACGCGCAGCATGCGGCCCGTGGAGGTGACAGCGCCGATCTCGCCACGCGCGGTGGTCGGCAGCACGCTGGAGAGCGCATCGTGTTTGAAACGCCGTGACGCGTCGGCCAGCGGGGTGCGTGCGTTGGTGCGCGCCATGCGGCCGGTCGTGGAGACGAACGCCCAGCACGGATCGTCGCTGATTTCCAGGGTCACCGACGACGCCGCTTGCTTGCGTTTGCCGCTCGCATCCGCCGCCGATGTCACGGCCGGCAGATCTTCGGCTTCGAGCAGCACGGTGCGGCGATCGTCGCCGTGCTTTTCCGCGACCTCCTCGAGCTCATCGGCCACGACCTGGCGCAGCTTCTGATCCGAACCGAGGATTGCTTCGAGTTCCGCGATTTCCTTGAGCAGCTGATCTCGCTCGGCCTCGAGCTCGATGCGCGAGAACTTGGTGAGTTGGCGCAGCCGCAGTTCCAGGATGTGTTCGGCCTGGGCACGGGAGAGGTCGAAGACCTTCATCAACCTGTCGCGGGCCTCCGCGGTCTGCTCGGAGGAACGAATGATCTGAATGACCTCGTCGATATCGACGATCGCGATCAGCAGACCCTCGACCAGGTGCAGGCGGTTCTGTCGCTTGGCCAACCGGAACGCCGTGCGGCGGCGCACCACGGACAGGCGGTGATCGGTGTAGACCCGCAGCATCTCGAGCAGGCCCAGGGTACGGGGCTGCCCGTCCACGAGCGCCACATTGTTGATGCCGAACGAATCTTCCATGGGCGTGTGCTTGTA
>JAKDKI010000046.1 GCA_030453435.1 Kocuria sp. | reverse complement strand
AGTGACTGATAGACCAGCGATTTTCCGGATGCCGTTCCCGTGGCAACGATCGTGTGCCGCGGCGCAGTCATAGCGGCGACCTGGTGGGCGAAAGGCTGGTGAATCCCCAGTCGCTCGTACGCCTCACGGACGGTCGGGTGGATCCATTCGGGCCACGGCGCATACTCCGCCTCGCGTGCAGGTAGCTCCCGGACATGACGAACCTGCTCGGGCTGCGGTCCGCGGCCGAGCAGGTTGACCATGTCCTGGGAAAAACTCACGTCCCTATTGTTCCGCACGCCGCAACACTCATTCGCCGTTCGCGCTCACCCGGCTACCGGCCAGGCTGCCTTGCAACAACTCAGTCTGCGGCTATGACGACGCCGCCGCCGTGGCCATCGCCCGTGCCCCACGCTCTCCACAGCGCGCGCCGGGTTCGTCACAAGCCCGTGATCTGCGCTTTTTTGGCTGTGGTCTCCCCGGTAACGCGGCACGCATGGAATTATGGGGCTATGAGCACTCCGGAGCAGGGACACCCCATGAACATTGCCAAGGCGCACGATGAGCAGGACGAGCCCAAGCAGCCGCCCATCCAGGAACTTTCCGAGCAGGAGAGCTGGGATTTGCTCAAGCAGGCGCGATTCGCCCGCTTGGCCACCCGCGACGGCGATGAAATCGACATCACCCCGCTGAATATCGTGACCGACGGCGAGCACATCTACTTCCGCTCGGCCAAGGGCACCAAGGTGCTCAAGTTGCAGCTGAATCCCAACGTGACCATTGAGATCGACCGCGCCACCGGTTCTGAGGCTCACTCCGTAGTGGTGCGCGGTACCGCGCGCATGCTGACGGAGACCGAGGATCTCGAGCACGTGGAATCGCTGGGGCTGCGTCCTTGGCTCGAGACCGAGAAACTCGAGTTCGTGGAGATCACACCCACCCGAATCACCGGCCGCAAGTTCCGCCTGGGTCACTGAGCGTTGACTGACTTACCCGCTGCCGCACCATTCAGCGCGGTGGCTGATTCGCCGCGCTCGCAGGATCCCCAACTCGTTCTGGACCTCCACGGGGATCTGGTGAACAGTAACTTCACGGTGGACGGGGTCACCGACTTGCTCGGTGAGCGTGCCATGGACGCATGGTTGCGGGAACAACCGGTCCCCGCGCGCGTTGCCCTCTATCGGGCGGGTGAGACTCAGCCGCGCCTGGCCACGGTGATCGCGCTCTTCCTCCTGGGTGATGCGGTCCCCGCTGCGGACGTCGACGCCGCCCTGCCCACCGTGGGTGCCGCCGGTCTCGCTCGGCTGGGCCTCCTGGAGGACCGAGCCAGTGCGGCCAGGACATTCAGCGCCGCCAACATCAGCGCTAATAACAACCGGGCGGATGGCCACGGTGCCGTCAACCGCGGCCCCGACAGCAATGGCGCGGCTAACATGGACTTGGTGCGCGCCTCCGTGGACCTGCGCCCCTACTCCACGGACGTGGCGGGCGAGCTCTACGTGGTCAGTGACCTCGGAGCCTTCCAGCGCCCCGGCGTGCTGCGCCGCGATCACGTGTTGGGGATCGGCGGCGCTTCTCTGACCCTGGTCCGCTCCACTGAACGGCGCGAGGTGAACACCGCGCTGGACGTGGGTACCGGGTGCGGCATTCAGACTTTCCACCTGCTCTCCCATGCCCGCCATGTGGTGGCCACCGACCTCTCTGATCGTGCGCTGGCCACCACCCGGTTCAATGTGCTGCTCAACGCCCGGGCGCTGGACCTTGATCCGTACGACCTGGAAGCCCGAGTCACCCTTGTGCAGGGCAGCCTGCTCGAACCGGTGGCGGGCCAAGAATTCGACCTGGTTGTTTCCAATCCGCCGTTCGTGATCACGCCTCGCCGCAGCGACGAGACGGACGAGGAACGCTTCACGTACCGCGACGGTGGAATGGCGGGGGACCGGCTCGTCTCCGAGCTGATCACCGCGCTGCCCACGGTGATGGCCCCGGGCGGTACCGCCCATTTGCTGGCCAACTGGGAAATCCCCGACACGCCGGAGACCGATCCGGAGAAGACCTGGTCCGAGCGCGTGGCACAGTGGATCGCCCCGGGCACCGGGGCATGGGTCATCCAGCGTGAGATCCAGGACGTGTGCGAGTACGCGGAAACCTGGCTGCGAGACGCTTCGCAGCAGCGAGATCTCGAAGCTTATGAGGCGGCCTACCGCGATTACCTCGCGGATTTCACGTCGCGTCGTGTGGGCTGGGTCGGCTTCGGTATGGTCCGGTTGTCTCGTCCGGAGACGGGCCGGCAAGAGGCAGAGCCGTTGCAGATCTTCGAGCACATAGATCACCCCATTCAGCAACCCATCGCGGCCACCTTGGCCGAGGAATGGCTACGCGGGGAAGTGTTGTATCGCGGGGAGGCCGCGAGCGGCGTGGTTGGTGATGACGCATGGCAGGACAAGCATTACGACGTCGCTCAGGACGTCACCGAGGAACGGCACAGCCGTCCCGGGGCCGAGGACCCGGCTCTGATCCTGTTACGGCAGGGCGGGGGATTGCGGCGAACGGTGGTGCTCAGCAGTGAAGCTGCGGGCTTCGTGGGTGTGTGCGACGGTGAGCTCACCGCGCGGCAGATCCTCACCGCACTGGGCTCATTGCTGGGGTGGGAAGACGGCCCGTCGGAGCAATTATTACGTGAAATCAGGGCGCTCATCACCCACGGCCTGTTGGTGGAAGTGTAAGACTGAAGTCATGAGCACAGGCGAAACCTTCAATCCGATTCAGCCCCTCGACACCGCGGCGGTGTGGGAGCTTCTGGGGGAGCTCCCGTTCGGCCGTCTGGCGGTACAAGCTGCAGACATGGTGGACATTTTCCCAGTCAATTATGTGGCTAAGGACCGTAAGCTGTACTTCCGTACGGCGCAGGGCACCAAGCTTGCGAGTCTCGTGGTCAACAACCACGTGGCCTTCGAGGTGGACCGCGTGGTCGGCGATCACGTGCAGTCCGTCGTGGTGCACGGACGCGCACGGCGTCTGGAAACTCAGGCGGAACGTGAAGTCGCCGAGCAGCTTCCGCTGAAGCCCTGGGCACCCACGTACAAGTACCACTTTGTGGTCATCGATGTTGACTCGGCCACGGGCCGCGAGTTCACCATGACCACCGAACCGGATCACGATCCGGTCTGAGCACTGGAATAAGTGGTAAAACCTCTCTTGTGAGACGGTGAGTAACCACGGGGGTTTCGTGCAGCCCCCATTGGAAGGACCAGACCCGCTCGAATCCACGGGTCATGACGAGGAGTACCGTGCCAACCAAGGCCACCAAGAACGCTGACACCGGCAAGAGCCTGCTGATCGTGGAGTCGCCCTCCAAGGTGAAAACGATCGCGGGTTATCTCGGTGACGCCTACGAGGTCGAATCCTCCATGGGTCATATCCGGGACTTGCCGCAGCCTTCTGAGCTGCCCACGGACATGAAGAAGGGCCCGTACGGCAAGTTCGCGGTGGACGTGGAGCACGGTTTCGACCCGTACTACGTGGTCAATCCGGACAAGAAGAAGAAGGTCACGGAGCTGCGGCGCAAGCTCAAAGAAGCCGACGCCCTCTACCTCGCAACCGATGGCGATCGCGAAGGCGAGGCCATCGCGTGGCACCTCATGCAGGTGCTCAAGCCCAAGGTTCCGGTCTACCGCCTGACCTTCCCCGAAATCACCCGTGAAGCCATCGAGCGTGCCTTCGGCCAGTTGCGCGAGCTCGACAAGGACCTCGTGGATGCCCAGGAGACGCGCCGCATCCTGGATCGCCTCTACGGCTACGAGATCTCCCCGGTGCTGTGGCGCAAGGTCTCCTCGGGCCTGTCCGCCGGCCGTGTGCAGTCGGTGGCCACCCGCCTGGTGGTGCAGCGCGAACGTGAGCGCATGGCGTTCGTCTCCGCCGACTACTGGGATCTCACCGGCACCTTTGCACGTCCCGAGGGCCAGGATGCGGGCCGCGGATTCACCGCTCGCCTGTCCTCCCTGAACTCCCAGCGCGTGGCCACGGGCAAGGATTTCTCCGACCGCGGTGAACTCAAGTCGGCTCGCGACGGCGCCCTGGTCCATCTCGGTGAAGCCTCGGCAACCGCCCTGGCTGCCGGCCTGCAGGACGCCGAGTTCACGGTCCGCTCGCTCGAGACCAAGCCCTACACCCGTCGCCCCGCAGCCCCGTTCACCACCTCCACGCTGCAGCAGGAGGCCGCGCGCAAGCTGCGTTTCACCTCCCGCACGACCATGCGCGTGGCCCAGCGGTTGTACGAGAACGGTTACATCACCTACATGCGTACGGACTCCGTGGCGCTGTCCGATCAGGCAATCAATGCCGCCCGTCGTCAGGCCAAGGAACTGTACGGCGAGGACTTCGTCCCGGGTAAGCCGCGCGTCTACTCATCCAAGTCCAAGAACGCGCAGGAGGCCCACGAGGCCGTGCGCCCCTCCGGTGACTCTTTCCGCACCCCCTCGCAGGTGCGCTCGCAGCTGTCGGTGGACGAGTTCAAGCTCTACGAACTGATCTGGAAGCGCACCGTGGCCTCCCAGATGCAGGACGCCAAGGGTTCCACCGCCACCGTTCGGCTGGGTGCCGCCGCGACTTCGGCCGCGGGTGAGCTTTCCGGGGCCGACGCCGAGTTCTCGGCTTCGGGTACGGTCATCACCTTCCGTGGCTTCTTGGCCGCGTACGAGGAAGGTAAGGACGAGAACCCGGAGACCGCGGGGTCGTCGTCGAAGGCCAAGGACGAGGACAAGCGACTTCCGGTCATGGCCGAGGGCGATGCCCTGGACGCCACCGACGTCACTGCGGACGGCCACACGACCACTCCGCCGGCCCGGTACACCGAGGCCTCCCTGGTCAAGACCCTGGACGAGCTGGGCATTGGCCGCCCGTCGACCTATGCGGCGACCATCTCGACGATCATGGATCGCGGTTACGTGCAGGTGCGTGGTTCCGCGCTGATCCCGTCGTGGCTCGCTTTCTCCGTGGTGCGCCTATTGGAAGACCACTTCACCGACTACGTGGACTACGACTTCACGGCCGAGTTGGAAGACGACCTGGACCGCATTGCCCGCGGTGAGGAAGATCGGGTCAAGTGGCTGACCGGTTTCTACTTCGGCGATGGCCAGACCGAGCACGGCCTCAAGCCCATCGTGGAAGATTTGGGCGAGATCGACGCCCGCGCCGTGAACACCATTCCGATCACGGATGAGATCATGCTGCGCGTGGGCAAGTTCGGTCCCTACCTGGAAGTGGGCGGCACGGTTGACCCGGAGACCGGCGAGATCTCCGATCCGGTGCGCGCCAACGTTCCTCTGGACCTGGCCCCGGATGAGCTGGACGCCGCCAAGGCCCAGGAGCTCATGGAGATCGGTAAGGCCGACGGTCGCGAGCTGGGTACGAACCCGGAGACCGGTCGCATGATCGTGGCCAAGGACGGTCGTTACGGCCCCTACGTCACGGAGATCGTCCCCGAGCCGACCCAGGAAGAGCTCGACGCGATCCCCACCGAGTATTACAAGAACGGCAAGCCCAAGCCCAAGAAGATCGAGAAGCCCAAACCCCGCACCGCGTCCTTGTTCTCGTCCATGAAGCTTCAGGACGTGACCTTGGACGACGCCCTCAAGCTGTTGTCGCTGCCGCGCGAGCTGGGCGAGGACACGGATGGTGAGACCATCACGGTGCAGAACGGTCGGTACGGTCCGTACCTGAAGAAGGGCTCGGATTCCCGGTCGATCGGCTCCGAGGAGCAGATCTTCACGATCACCCTGGACGAGGCCAAGACCATCTACTCCCAGCCCAAGCAGCGCGGACGCCAAGCGGCCAAGCCGCCGCTGGCTGACCTGGGAGCGGATCCGATCACCGAGAAGCACATGGTGATCAAGGACGGCCGCTTCGGCCCGTACATCACGGATGGTGAGACCAACGTGACGGTTCCGCGAGCCGAGAGCATCGAGCAGATGACCAACGCTCGTGCGTCTCAGTTGTTGGCGGAGAAGCGCGCCAAGGGACCCGCTCCCAAGAAGACCACCTCGCGTGCCCGCACCACCAAAACCGCCACCAAGTCGAAGACTGCGAGCAAGGCCAAGTCCGGTACCAAGACCAAGGCCACCACCACGCGCAAGGCCTCGACCACCAAGAAGTAGTCCACAGCGGGTCACGGCCCGCGGCCCAGCGAAGGAAGCACATGCGGCTCTCAGTCTTGGACGTCGGCTCCAACACGGTTCACCTGCTCCTGTTGGATGTGTACCCCGGTTCGAAACCGGAACCGTACGCGTCCCACAAAATGGCACTGCGGCTGGTGGAGCACCAGGACGAACAAGGCCGCATTACCGATCGCGGGCGCGACCTGCTGACGTCGTTCGTTGTCGAGGCGCGGGACTTCGCGGTCGAGCACGACGCCGAGGATCTCCTCGCCTTCGCCACCTCCGCAATTCGCGAGGCAACTAATGGTGCGGACGTGCTGGACCACGTGCAGTCCCGGTCCGGGGTTACCCTCACGGAGATCTCTGGCGACCAGGAATCGGCCATCACGTTCTATGCGGTGCGCCGCTGGTTCGGGTGGGGCGCCGGTCGCATTATGGATTTCGACATCGGTGGCGGCTCCTTCGAAATGGCCGTAGGCACCAATGCACTGCCCACGGTGGCCACTTCGGTTCCGTTGGGCGCCGGGCGCATGTACCGCACATTCTTGGGCGGCAGCGACGTCGCTTCGCCGGCCGACGTGAAGAAGTTGCGCCGGCACGTGCGCGCCACGTTGAAACCAGCGGTGGAGAAAATTGAGAAGGGCGGCCGCCCTGATCTTGCCGTGGGAACGTCCAAGACGTTCCGGTCGCTGGCGCGCATCTGCGGTGCAGCGCCGTCGGCACAGGGACCCTACGTTCCGCGCATCATGCACGCCGAGGATCTGCGATTGTGGACCCGGCGCATGGAAGCAATGACCGTCTCTGAACGCGCCGAACTACCGGGCGTCTCCGAACACCGCGCGGCCCAGGTACTCGCGGGCGCTATCGTGGCGGAAACCGCGATGGATATGCTGGATATCGGAACCCTGCGTATCTCGCCGTGGGCACTGCGCGAAGGGCTCATTCTGCGCCGACTGGACCGGTTGACCACCGGGGCAGCGATCCACACCGTCAATCCCAAGAATTTGGTGGCCAAGTAATGTCCCAAGCCGAGGGCCTGTACCGACCGCACGTGGCGCTATCCACCAGCTCGCTCTACCCCAAGGGCGTGCCCCAGACATTCGACGCCGCTCAGCGCTTGGGCTACGACAGCGTGGAAGTGCTCGTCACTCACGAACGCATGAGCCAGTTGACGCACCAGCTCCGGGACCACATCCAGGAGTACCAGGTGCCCATCTCCACCATCCACGCGCCCACCTTGCTGTTCACACAGCAGGTCTGGGGCAAGGCCTGGACCAAGATTCAGATGGCCGCCAAACTCACCGAACAGGTGGGCGCCGAGGTCGTGGTGGTGCACCCTCCGTTCAGATGGCAGAAGAAGTATGCGCGCAACTTCGTGCAGGGTGTCCGTGAGGTCTCCCGCATGACCGGCATCAAGATCTCCGTGGAAAACATGTACCCGTGGCGGGTGGCCGGCCGCAAGGCCGTGGTGTACTCCCCGCACTACAGTCCGCTGGGTCAGGACTACGACTGGGTCACGTGGGACTTCTCCCATGCCGCTACCGCGCACATGGATTCGCTCGAGGCCGTGAAAGAACTCGGATCGCGCCTGGGCCACATTCACCTGACGGATGGATCGGGAACCACCATGGCGGATGAACACCTGCTCCCGGGCCACGGTGTCCAACCGGTGGCTCAAACGCTGGAATACCTGCGCGATACACGCTGGCAGGGCGTGGTGGGCGTAGAGGTATCCACCCGGAAATCCAAAAATGCCGACGAGCGGGACGCCCGGTTGTCCGAATCCTTGGCGTTCGCTCGCCGGCACATGGAGGAAACGAACTAGGGGATCGTTTCCTGTATTCACTCGCACCAATTGAGGTGTGATCAGCATAAGAAGCCAGGCGGGGAACGAACAGGGCAGAGCCTGAAGAACAACTGGTAGTTCTGTTCCGCTGCGCCTCGGGCACTTGAGAATTCGGCGTTTTATTTGCCTCCGCGGGCGCGATACGGTCGAACTAAGCCCAGATTTGCCTACGAAAGGAACTTTCGCATGAGCGAGCTCGTCCTGACTTTCCTCGGTTCGGGATCCATGAACGGATCCATCCTGCGCGGTGTCCTGGCCGGTGGTACGCCCGCCGAGCGAGTGCGCGCGACCACCAAGTCCGCATCCTCCGCTGGCAAACTACGGGAGGACACCGGTGTCACCGTGCTCTCCGGCGAGGAGAACGACAAGGCCAATCTCGAGGCCGTCAAGGACGCGGACGTGGTGCTGCTGGGCGTGAAGCCCTACGCCATCCTGGACCTCGCTCGTGAAATCGCGCCCGCCCTGCAGCCCAAGACCGTGGTTGCCTCCGTGGCCGCGGGCATCACGCTCGATGCCCTCGAAAAGGCACTTCCCGAGGGCCAGCCCGTGGTGCGCACCATGCCCAACACCCCTTCGAGCGTGGGCCGCGGCGTCATCTCTGTGACTCCGGGTACCCACACGACCCAGGACCAGCTGGAAGCGGTCAAGGAGGTGCTGTCCTCAGTCGCCACCGTGGTGGAGGTCGAGGAGCACCTGGTCCGCGCCGTCACCGGCGTGTCCGGTTCCGGCCCGGCCTACGTCTTCTACCTGGCTGAAGCCATGCAGCAGGCGGGCGAAAAGCTCGGTCTCCCGAGCGACGTCGCGCGCGTGCTGGCCAAGGAAACGGTCGCGGGCGCGGGCGTGCTACTCAGCCCGGACGACGCCGATCCCGCGGCCCTGCGTAAGGCTGTCACCAGCCCCGGTGGCACCACGGAGAGGGCCATCAACACGTTTGACGATCGCGGCCTTCGCGACGTGATCGCCGCCGGTGCTACGGCGTCCGCCGAGCGCGGCGACGAGATGGAGAAGGAGTACTGCGGGGACTGACCCGGCAGTTAGGCGGCCCCGGACCACTGCACTGTAGTCCGGGGCCGCTCTGCATGCGGAGTCGAGTCAGGGCCGTGCGGCGAAGCGCTCCAGGAGATCCACGTGACCGGAGACGATCAACGTGTCTCGCGAGGTCACCATGGTTTCTGGACGGGCGTACGTGAAATCCTCCCCGGGGGATTTCACGCCCACCACGGTGACGCCGTACTTGGAACGCACGTTTGATTCGCCCAGTGTGAAGCCCTGCGTCTCGCGGGGTGGGTACATTTTGACGATCGCGAAGTCATCGTCGAACTCGATGTAGTCCAACATCCGCCCGGACACCAAGTGGGCGGTGCGGCGCCCGGCGTCGGCTTCCGGAAAGATCACGTGGTGGGCGCCGATACGCGCCAGGATCTTGCCGTGCGCGGGGGAGATGGCCTTGGCCCAGATACGGTCGATACCCAGGTCCACCAGGTTGGCGGTGATCAGCACGGAGGACTCGATCGACGTGCCCACGCCCACGACCGCCGCGTTGAAGTCTGCGGCACCCACCTGACGTAACGCATCGATGTCCGTTGCATCGGCCTCGACCACGTGGGTGAGCTGGCCGGACATCTTCTGCACCAGGGCGGTGTCACGCTCAACACCCAGGACCTCGCTGCTCTGGCGCACCAATTGCATGGCGGTGGCTGACCCGAAACGGCCCAGGCCGATCACGAGCACCTGTGTGGCATTGGAGGAATTCTTAGCCAATGATGGGCCTTTCTTCCGGGTAGGAGTACAACCTGCGCCGTCCACGCAGCGCGAGCGCCGTGGCCACCGTGGTGGTGCCGATACGGCCGATGAGCATGATGATCGCCAGAACGTACTTTCCTGCATCCGGTGCGTCAGCGGAGACGCCCACACTGAGCCCGCAGGTGGCGTAGGCGGAAATGACTTCGAACAACACCAGGTCCAAGGAATGACCGGTGAGGGTCACCATGATGCCGCAACCGGTCAGCACAACCGTGGCACCCATCATGATGACGGAAATGGCAATGCGCAGCACAGAATCCGGGATGGTGCGGAAGAACGCGATCACGGACCTGTCACCGCGTGCCTCGGCCAGGATAGCTAAGAACACGACCGCGAGTGTGGTCACTTTGATACCGCCGGCGGTGGAGGCTGAACCGCCGCCGGCGAACATGAGCGCGTCCGTGAACAACAGGGTGACCTGAGAGGTGTCCGTCATCTCCACCAGGTTGAAGCCTCCGGAGCGCATCATCACGGACGCGAAGAAGCCGTGGAAAATGCGGTCGCTCACGGGTTTGTCGCCAATGGTGTCCGGGTTGTCCCATTCGGACGCGGAGAACAGGAGCCAACCGATCAGCATCAGGATGCCGGTGGTGACCAACGTGAGTTTGGCGTTGAGGTTCCAGCGCGTGAAGCGGAATCCGGCTTCGCGCAGGACCAGAATCACGGGGAAACCCAGGGATCCGATGAGGACACCGACGCAGAGGGGCAGCAGAATGAGCCACGAATCCAGGCTCGTGTGGTCGTACGGCACCAGCCCGTCACTGTGCGGGGTGAAGCCCGCGTTGTTGAAGCTCGAGATCCCGTAGAACGCTCCGTGCCACAGAGCCGTGTGGAAGGGTTCGCCCGAGACCAGGAAGCCCAGGGTCAGAACTACGGTCAACGCGGCCTCGATGGAAATGGAGGTCACCACAATGATGCGCAGCAGCGAGCCCACCTCGCCCAAACGGCCGATGTTGAGTGCCTCCTGGGTGATCAGCTTGGACTTCAGGCCGAGTTTTCGTCCGATGGCCAGCGCCAACAGGGAGGTCATGGTGAGCGTTCCCAGGCCACCGATCTGGATGGCCACCAGGATGATCACCTGACCGAACAGCGACCACTGATCCGCGGTGGAGACCGTGGTCAACCCGGTCACGGTCACGGCGGATGTTGCAGTGAACACGGCGTCTGCCACGTCAGTGTGTTTTCCCGGAGCGGAGGAAACGGGCAACAACAGGAGGGCGGCGAAGGCCAGGTCCACGATGACGAAGACCATGATGGCCAGCCGTGCGGGTGAGGAATTGGCGATTCCATCGACGAAATCGCGCATACCTCGCGCGACACGCGTGAGGAAAGGATCGGTGGAGGTTTCAGGGTGATCCGGGTGTTCGGGTACCGGATCGGCCTGTTCCAGTTCGCTCACCGCACCTCCTCCAACGTCACAAGCAATGAGTTCATAGTGGCTGCACGCGGGGCAGTCAGGACATTATTGCCCTAATTTCTCCGTCACAGTGCAATGCAAGGCCCAGCGGGGCGTGGTCAATGGTCTAATGGGAGTGTGAGCCCTGCAACAAACGGTAAAGGCGCCGTGTACCCCACCAGTGTTTATTGGGATCCCCAGTTGCTCAAGTACAACTTTGGGGACTACCACCCCATGCGTCCCTCCCGCCTGGACGCCACCATGCGACTGGTGCAGCAACTGGGTCTGGACACGGCGGAGAACGTCCGGGTCGAAGTACCGGAAGTTCCCGATGATGAGGTGCTCCAGCTGGCTCACACCGCGGAGTACGTGAAGTCTGTTCACGCAGTCTCCGAAGATCCCACCATTGAGATTCCCGAGTGCGGGTTGGGCACGGAAGACACTCCCGGCTACGAGGGCATCCACGAATCCAGCGCCCGTCTGGTGGGCGGCTCCTACCAAGGCG
>JAKDKI010000285.1 GCA_030453435.1 Kocuria sp. | reverse complement strand
TCATATTTCCTCGCTGTTGAGACACGACGTTGTGAGACTCCTGGCGAGCGCCCTTCGGAAAACAGGGCGTGCCGTGGCATGCCCACACGGGCACACCATTGGGACAGGGAAATGTAGCTACGGGATCTTGCTGAGACAGCCGATCCACCGCGAACGGACGAAGCCCACCGGCTGACGAGCCGGGCCGTGGGCGGAGTGGATCTTGTGCATCTCCGCCTCCGTTCGATTGTGGGCGGCGCATTCCGGAGCCGAGCTCACGGATCAGTGCGCCGCGTGTTTCACCTACTTATGACATTAGAAACATCACAGGTGTGAGTCAAAGCTCACACGCGAGATGACGCGGATCGAGGTGGCCACTGACCGCTGTCGGCCAGCACCCGAGCCAGGATGTCTGCGCGGTCGGTCACCAGACCGTCCACTCCGATGGCCAGTAGCCGGCGCATCTCCTGGGCGTCGTTGATCGTCCACACGTGAACGGCAATGCCCACCCGATGTGCCACTTCCACGAACTTCTGGTTAGCCACCGCCACGGGCAGCTTGAAGCCACCCGGCAGGGAGAGTTCGTAGCTCACCGGTAGCTGAACGGTGTTGAACTCCGCGACCTTGGGGGCCCACAACTTGGTCAAAGCGGACCAGATAGAGCTCACGATCCTGGGCGAAATCTTGTCCGTCACCCGCGCCACCTTGGACAGAATCGTCAGCCCCGCGCAGCCGACGGTTCCCGCCGAAGTGAGCGGGCGTTTCCCGGTGAGCTGCGCGATCGAGGCGAGCGTGCGGCGTCGGCGAGACTCAGAGAACGAGGTCACCCGCACCCGGTCCACCGCGCCCTCGTCCGCGATCACCCGAGGAAGGGCGGCCACGGATGATTCGTCCTTGACGTCGATATTGAAGTGCAGCTCGGGCAGTTCCCGCAGCAGCTGCGCCAGAGTTGCCAGAGGCTCGGTGCCGCCGATCCGCACGTCCTCCAGGGAGGACCACGGAACGTCACTGACATCCCCGGAGGTGTCCGTCACGCGATCCAGGGTGGGGTCGTGGAAGGCGAGCACCACGCCGTCGGAGGTGGTGTTCACGTCCGTCTCGGCCCACACGAAACTCAGATCCGCGGCCGCGCGGAACGCTCGGAGCGTGTTCTCGTGGCCGTCCAGTGAGAATCCACGATGGGCAAGTGCTGTGACCTGGGGTGCAACTGACATGTACTAAACAGTAACTTGTCATTAGGGCATTAAGCGTCAGTTGCTGTTCAAGTAACTTTCAATCACCTGAGCCACGCCGTCCTCATCGAAGGGCGGGGCTGTACGGCCCACCGCGGTCACCACGCCCGGGTGGCCATCCGCCATGGCGTAACCGTGGCCGGCCCACGTGAGCATTTCCAGGTCATTGGGCATATCGCCGAAGGCCATTACCTGCTCACTGGCAATACCGTGCTCTGCCGCGAAGCGTTCCAGCGTGCGAGCCTTGGTCAACCCGCGCTGACCAATCTCGACCAGCGGCGCAGCCGCGACCGAGTGGGTGACAGCCAACCGCCCGTCCACCAGGTCACGCACGTGTTCGAAGTACTCGTTGGGCACTGCCCCGTCCAGCTTGGCCAGCAGTTTCACCACACCGGCGCCGTGGGGCAGACAGTCCCTGATGGGGGCTTCCTCGACAGGAAAAATTTCCATGCGGTCGCTGCGGGACCAACCGGGATCGGTGAATACGCGGTCCAGGGTCTCCGCCGCGTAGAGCGTCTTGGGGAAGAGCTCGCTGATCTCCCCCATGATCCCGAAGGCTTCGCGCACATCGAACAGGCTGGTTTCAATGATGCATTCGGTCCGCAGGTCGTAGACAACCGCCCCGTTGGAGCAGATGACCACACCCACGTCCTCAAGTTGTTCGTGGAGAGGGTGCAACCACCGCTTGGGACGCCCGGTCACGAAAACCACGTGGATCCCGGCGTCCCGCGCGGCGGTAATGGCTTCAACGGTGCGCGGCCGGAAACGAAAATCGGGTCCCAGAACCGTCCCGTCCAGATCGCTGGCGATCATTCGGACAGGTTGGGATTCCTCGATTCCACCGCGGGCCACTGCTGCGTTACTTGACTTCGTACACGGGGGTCAGGAAGGCCCGCCCGATCGCGTGCGAGAACAGGTTGAAGTTCACCACGGCGGGGCTGGTGTTCTCGTCCACGTCCATTTCCTCCACGTCCACGGCGGTCACGCACAGGATGTAGCGGTGCGCTCCGTGTCCCTCGGGCGGGGCCGCGCCCAGGAACTCGTCCGTGCCTGCGTCGTTGCGGTGCTTCACGGCTCCCTGGGGCGGGTTCGATGCGGCACCGGTGGCCAGTTCCGTGACCGAGGCCGGGATATTGGACAGGCACCAGTGCCAGAAACCGCTCGGTGTGGGAGCATCCGGGTCGTACATGGTGACCACGTAGGACTTGGTGCCCTCGGGTGCGCCGGACCAAGACAGCTGCGGGGAGATATCCTCTCCGCCCGCGCCCATGATTCCGGAGACCTGGGCGGTGGCCATGGTCTGGCCCTCCGCAACATCCGTTGAAGTCAGAGTGAACGTGGGAAGGTCGGGCAGGTCTGCGTAAGGTTTACGGTCAAACATCGGTATTCCTTTCGTTGAACGATTCGTACTCACGGACAATTCGTTGCCGACGGCGCTCGGCCGGGTTCACGGCCTCATCTCACCGAGCTTGCCGCTCGCCTATGAGCAGACTGGACGCATTAGTGAGCGGGCAGGTCCGCCTTGGTCGGCAGATCCGCTCCGGAGCGGGACACGGTCACGCCCGATGCGGTGGCCGCGTAGCGCAGGATCTCGAGCACCTGGTCCTTGCTGAGTGCATCCAGTCCGCGACGAGCCTCGGCCCCCGTGAGACCGCGGTCGGTCAGTGCGGAGATCAACGCGGCCATGAAAGAGTCACCGGCACCCACGGTGTCCGCCACGTCCACCTTGGCGGCGGGGGTGTCCATGCCTTCTCGTCCGGTGCCACGACTGACTGCCCACGGACCCAGGGCACCGCGGGTCACAACCACCAAGCGAGCTCCGGCCTGCAACCAGGCACGGGCGCTGTCCTCGATGGAACGGTTCGGGTAGAGCCACAACAAGTCCTCGTCCGAGGCCTTTACGATGTCCGCAGATGCCACAATCGCCTCCGCGCGGGCGCGGGCGTCCGAGGAATCCGGGATGATGGTCGGCCGGCAGTTGGGGTCATACGAGACCAGAGCATGATCGTGGGCGCGTTCCACGGCCTTGCGGACCATGGTGGCCCCGGGCTCGAGCATGGCGCCGATGGAGCCGACGTGCAGCAGACCGGTCTCGTTCAGGAGCCGATCGATCTGCTCGTCCGAGACATCCAGGGACCAGTCCAGCTGAAAGTTATAGGTCGCAGCACCCGCCTGATCCAGCGTGGCCTGGGCGACGGAGGTGGGTTTGGAATCCGGATTGAACGGCAGATTCACGTTGTTGTCCCGCAGGTGAGCGGCCACTTGCTCGCCGTACTCGTCCTGACCGTAACGGCCCAGGAACTGCACTTCTTGATCCAAGCGGGCGAGGCCCACGGCCACATTCATGGGGCTTCCGCCCACGTGCGCGCGGGGTTCTTCACCGTCGCGTGAGACCACATCCACGAGAGCTTCACCGATCACCGTCAACATGGCACCACGGTAGC
>JAKDKI010000284.1 GCA_030453435.1 Kocuria sp. | reverse complement strand
TGAGGAACGACATGAACCGCATCAGCCCCAAGGCCATGGCACTGCTCACCGCAGGCGGCCTGCTCGCTCTCACTGGTTGCTCCACTGAGGCCTCCGGCGACTCATCCTCCGAAGAAAGCGCCTCGAACGAAACCGTGAGCGTGGAACACGTTCAGGGCACCACCGAGGTTCCTAAGAACCCCGAGACCGTGATTTCTATGGACCTGGGTGTCATCGACAGCTTCGAGGCCCTGGGTGAAGAGGTTGACGGCCTGCCCAAGCCCGCGTCCCTGCCGGACGATTTCGAGAAGTACCAGGACGAGAAGTACGTCAATGCCGGCGGCATGAAGGAACCGGACATGGAGGCCATCTCGGCCGCTAACCCGGATCTGATCATCATTTCCGGGCGCACCGCAGACTTCTATGACCAGTTCTCTGAGATCGCCCCCACCATTGACCTGACCATGGATCAGAAGGATCCGGTCGACTCCTTCAAGAAACAGTCGGAGACCATTGGTCAGATCTTGGGTAAGGAATCCGAGGTCGAGGACAAGCTCTCGGAGGTCGACCAGCAGATCTCTGACACCAAGGAAGCGGCCGCTGACGCCGGTTCCGGAATGTTCCTGATGACCAACGCCGGTGAAGTCAACGCCTACGGCCCCGGCTCGCGTTTCGGCAACATCATTTTCGACACCTTGGGAATCGAGCCCGCCGGTGACGTGCAGTCCGAGGGAAGCCACGGTGAGTCCCTGTCTTTCGAAGCCATCTCCGAGGCCAACCCGGACCGCTTGTTCGTGATCGACCGCGACGTGGCCGTGGGCCAGGGCGAGTCCGGCCAGGCCGCGCAGCAGGTCCTGGACAACGACCTGGTCAACCAGACCACCGCCGCCAAGGAAGACCAGATCACCTACCTGGATCCCTCCTCCTGGTACATCGTGGGCCCCGGCCTGAACAACTTCCCCGAGATGATTACTGAAGTTCAGGACAGCTTGAAGTGAGCACCATCGCTCGCGCACCTGAGAACACCGGCGGTGGTTCGGCTCCCGAACCTCAATCCGCTGTAAACCCCGGAGCAAGTAACCGCCCGGACCAGGCCGGAAGGCCCGGACCCTTCAGGCGACTGCTGCGTTCCAACGGTGCCCTGGTGATCGCCGTTTTCGCGGTGTTCATCCTGGCAGTGATCTCAACGTTCGTGGGCGTTGCGGACGTCACGCCGGCCACACTGATGCGTCAGGTGGCCGGCGGGGACACCGCTGGACTCCAAGAGTCCTTCCACCTCCTCTCTGTTTCACGTTTCCCCCGCACCATCTCCGTGGTCCTCGCGGGCATGGCCATGGCTGTGGCCGGTCTGATCATGCAGCAGATGGCGCGCAATAAATTCGTGGAACCGTCCACGGTCGGCACCGTGGAATCTGCCTCCCTTGGCCTGTTGACCGTTACCGTCCTGGTTCCGAGCGCACCGCTGCTCGGGAAGATGGGCGTTGCGGCGGTCTTCGCCGTGGGCGGCACCGCACTGTTCCTTGCCGTGTTGCAGAAGATTCCCCTGCGCAACGCGCTGCTGGTCCCATTGGTCGGCATCATGCTCGGCAACGTGATCGCCGCGATCACCACGTTCTTCGCCTACCGGTTCAACCTGCTGCAGACGCTCAACACGTGGATGATCGGTGACTTCTCCGGAGTCATCAAGGGCCGCTACGAACTGCTCTGGCTCGTGGCCGCGCTGACGCTGATCGGCTACATCGCGGCGGATCGCTTCACTGTCGCCGGGATGGGCCAGGACGTCTCCACGACCCTGGGCGTGAACTACAAGCGCATCATGGCCCTGGGCATGACCATCGTGGCGCTGATTTCCGCCGTGGTGGTTGTGACCATCGGCTCCATCCCGTTCCTGGGCCTGGTGGTTCCCAATATTGTCTCGCTCATGATCGGTGACAACATGCGCCGGTCGGTTCCCTGGGTCGGCGTCTTCGGCGCGGGCTTCGTGCTCGTGTGCGACATCGTGGGCCGTGTGATCCGCTACCCGTTCGAGATTCCCGTGGGAACCGTGGTGGCCGTTGTCGGTGCCGCGATCTTCTTGGCCATGCTGCTGCGGAAGCGAGCTCGTTCCTGATGACCCCCAAATCCTCCGCTCTGCCGATGCCCAATGCCATCCAGCAGAAGCGCAAACGCTTTGTCGTGCGCTCCGTCTCACCCGCCGTGGTCACCGCCCTCGTCGGTGCCTTGGCACTCGCGTGCATCGGCCTGTACCTGTTCCTCGGCCTGGATGCGAACGCTGCCTACGTGCTCCCCCGCCGCGCCAACCGTGTCTTCACCATGGTCCTGGTCGCCTTCTGCGTGGGCGTCTCCACCGTGCTGTTCCAGACGGTCACGTCCAACAGGATTTTGACGCCCTCCATCATGGGCTTCGATTCCTTGTTCATGCTGATCCAGACCGTGTTGATCTTCGTGATCGGCACCGTGGGTCGTACCCAGCTGGGGACCTATCCCCTGTTCTTGCTGGAACTGGGGCTCATGGTCCTTTTCGCAGCCATCATGTATCGGTGGTTGTTCACGGGCTCCGGTCTGTCACTGCACCTGGTACTGCTGATCGGCATTGTGTTCGGCACACTGTTCCGCGGTATTTCTTCGCTGCTGCAGCGACTGCTGGACCCCAGCGAGTTCATGGTGCTGCAGGACTCCATGTTCGCCTCGTTCACCGGCGTGGACCTGGGACTGCTGCGAATCTCGGTGGCCATCATTGCGGTCGCCACTATTCCCCTGATCGTGATGCGGCGCCGTTTCGACGTCCTGTCCCTGGGCCGTGATACCTCGATCAGCCTGGGTATCAACCACACTCGTACCGTGACCACCGTCTTGATCGTCTGCTCGATCTTCGTGGGCGTGTGCACCGCACTGGTGGGTCCCATTACGTTCTTCGGCCTGATCGTGGCCAACCTGGCCTACGCCCTGTGCCGGACCTTCCGCCACGCCTGGATCCTGCCGATCTCGGTGCTACTCGGCATCGTGGCACTCGTGGGCGGGCAATTGATCCTTGAGCGCGTGTTCGCATTCGATACGGCGCTGTCCATTGTGATTGAGTTCTGCGGTGGGTTGTTGTTCTTGTTCCTGCTGTTGAGAGGGTCCATCAAGTGATTGAGCTATCCGGTCTCACCAAGAAATATGGCGAGACCACCGTGGTGGATCATGTCTCTGCGCAGATCGAACCCGGTGGGGTGGTCTCGATCATCGGAGCCAACGGCGCGGGGAAGTCCACCGCCCTGTCCATGATCGCCCGGCTGGTCGCCATGGACGAGGGGTCCGTGTTCGTGGACGAACACGACGTGCTCAACACACCCTCGGACCAGCTGGCCAAGAAGCTGTCCATCCTGCGTCAGGAAAACACCCTGACGGTTCGACTCACCGTGCGCGACCTGGTGGGCTTTGGCCGATTCCCGCATTCGAAGGGTCGCCTCCGGCCGGAGGACACCGAGCACATCGACCGCGCCCTGGACTACCTCAATCTCAACGAGTTCGAGGATCGCTATGTGGATGAGCTCTCCGGCGGTCAGCGGCAGCGCGTATTCATTGCCATGGTGATTGCCCAGGACACCGACTACGTGCTTCTGGACGAGCCGCTCAACAACTTGGACATGAAGCACTCCGTGGAAATGATGAAGCTCCTGCGGCGCATGACCCACGA
>JAKDKI010000283.1 GCA_030453435.1 Kocuria sp. | reverse complement strand
GCTACGCGCCGGGTGAGTCGAACAGACTTACCCGGCGCGTACAGTATCCGCAGGTGGCTACAGCTGCCCATGACCCTCAGGAGTGATTGTGAGCCAGTCCCCGCAACCCATAGTGCCGACTCACGGCACCATGCACCGTGTGTTGATCGGACTGGATCCAGCGCTGGAGCGGCTGGGTGACCTGCTCAGGGAATCCCGCAGGGGCCGCGTGAACACAGTGGTCATCAATGGCGAATCGGGCATGGGGAAGACCTCGCTGATCTCTGAGTTCACTACCCAGGTGAGGGGTGGTGCTCGCCCCCCGAGAATTCTTCGCGCGCAGGGGGACCAGTGGGAGGCGCAACTGCAGTTGGCGGGCTACAGCCAACTGATCATGACCTCGCCCGTCCGGTCGGGTAAAGGCTACGACGTGGACATTGCCCAGACCCCCGTGGGTTCGCAGACCCTGAGCCCGGACCGGCTCATGAACCACGCCGCCACGCTGGGCACCCACTTGGAATCTCTTCAGGAACGCTCCCCCGTTTTGGTGGTCATCGATGACGCCCACTGGATCGATGAGGCAAGTCTGCGCATTTTGTCCTTTGTGCTGCGCCGGTTACATGCCAAGAAGGTCATGTTCATCCTGGCCCTGGATCGCAAACAAGCCCAGGGGATGCCGGCCACGGTGCTGGATCAGCTCACTGGCCATGAGGTTCAGCAGATCACGTTGGAACCGCTGGATCCGCGCGGCACCCAAGAACTCGCGCGACGCCGCTTCAACATCGACTTGTCCTCGGCCGCCAGTTACGAGCTGGTTCGTCACACGCAAGGCAACCCTCAGCAAATCAACGAGCTGCTGCGTGAAATTCCGCCGGACACGTGGCATTCCTGGTTTCCGGCCCTCCCTGCCAGCAGCCGGGTGCGCGCTCGTGTGGGCAGCATTATGGCTGCTGCTTCGGAGGATCTCACCAATGTCGCAGAGGCAGTGGCCCTGCTGGGAGATGATTCGTCCCTGACCGAGATCGCCGAGGTGTGCGGTGTCACCGATCAGACCCGCATGCTTGCTGCCTTGGACGAGGGACACCGAGCCGATCTCCTGACCTTGGAGCTGAACCAGGCCAGTAGCCAAGTGAAGTTCTTCGAACCTTCCGCCGCCGGAGCCATCTACGAACGCATGCTTCCCAGCCGCAGAGTGGAATTGCACCATCGTGCGAGTCGGGCAGTCTCCGACGAATCCAGGAGGTTGGGGCACCTGGTCAGTTCGGCGCCGTCGGCGAATCCCGAGCTCGCCACTCGGCTGGAGACCTTCGCCACGGAACAAGCTGCCCAGGGCGCCTGGCACGACGCCGCCAACGCGTTGTTATCCGCATCCCGACTGACCAGCGACGCGAGGCTGCGCAATAATCTTCTTCTGCGCGCCGTGGACGCGATCATCGGTTCGGGCAACATTGCCGAGGCCAAAGCTTGGGCCGCAGCCGTGGACGATATGCAGCCATCCGCCCTGCGTTCGTCGGTGCTGGGTTATCTTTCCGTGGTGACCGGTCAGAATCGCAGCGCTGAGAACCAGCTCGGGGCCGCGTGGCGCAGCGTGAACATCAAGCAGGAGCCAGGAACGGCCGCACAGATCGCACAGCGGTTGGTACTGCGCGGAGTGGCCCAGTGGGACGGTCCCGCAATGATCTCCTGGGCCGAGAAGGCCATGTCCCTGACCGATCAGACCACCCCCGCCTACATCGAGACCGAAGCCATCTATGGCTTGGGGTTGTTCGCCACCGGGCAACTCAAGGAGGCCCGCAAGGCCTACGCGAAAGCCTTCAAGCGGTGCGAGGAGAACGCTCAGAAGCAACGCATGGAAATGGGTTCGGGGTGGCTCGCGCTGCGCACGGACGAAGTAGAGTCCGCGCAGGCCCAGTTCGAGTCCGCCGGGCCCACCAAGTTCCGCGGGGGCTCTTTGCGAATCTCGCTGTGGTCGGAAGCCTGGTTGGCACGGACCCAATTGGTGCTCGGCCACTGGGACGCCGCCGCGGCCACCATCTCTCGCGCCGCGCCGCAACTGGAGACCGCGCAGATGGATATGCTGCGGCCCCTGCTGTACTGGACAGCCGCGGAGCTGTACTCGATGCGCGGTGATTGGCAGTTGGCTCGTCACTACGTGTCATTGGCGGCTGTTCCTGCGGACAGCTTCCTGTGCATGTCTGTGCCCTCTCTCCTGGCGAAAGCGCGTTTCCACGAGGCTCGCGGCGATTACGAGGGCTCCCTGGAATGCATGACACGGGTAGCGGAGCTGGACCCTTGGACCAACACCCGTGTCTCCTTCTGGTCCTGGCAGGACACCTACGTCAATTCGTTGGTCATGACCAACAACTTGGATCGTGCCCAGAAGTTCCTGGACGAGTTCGAGACCGTGCACCGTCCCGACCACATTCCCACCGACCAGGCACGGGTCAAGTGGGCCCGCGGCCGGTTGTTGGCAGCTCAGGGCGACCCCGATACAGCCCGTGATTACTTCGAAGATGCGTTGCACGAGCTGCGCACGCTGAACCGCCCGTACCTGCACGCTCGCATCAGCTTTGCCTTCGGGCAGTCGATGCGACGCGCCGGTAAACGGAGGTTGGCCTCGTCCGTATTGCGCGCAGCCCGAGATCTCTACGAGATGCTGGGGGCGACCACTTACGTGCAGCGCTGCGATCGTGAGCTCAAGGCCACCGGCGTGGACCAGGGAACCGCACCGGACCCCGCAGATCCCGTACTTGCCGCAGTGCAGCGCGAACGGGTGCAGCTCACCCCGCAGGAAACCGCCGTGGCCGAGCTCGTGGCCGGGGGTTCCACCAACAAAGAGGTCGCAAGCCATTTGTTTATTGCGGAGAAAACCGTTCAGTACCACCTGACCCGGATCTATACGAAGTTCGGCATACGCTCACGCAGTGAGCTGGCGGCACGATACCGCGACAACGAATAATCCCCGCCGTGCTCCACCAACGCGGTGGGCACGACAGGGATCTCCGCAGACGTCTTTACTTGACGTCGGAGGGGTGCTTGGCCAGCGGCACCACCGTGATGTTCATGTACGGGAACAGCGGCAGGTTCTGCAGGGTGTCGTGCAGTTCGTCGTTGGATTCCACGTCGAACACGGAGTAGTTGGCGTATTCGCCCACCACGCGCCAAATCTCGGGCCACTTACCCGCGCGCTGCAGCTCCTGCGAGTAGGCCTTCTCGGTGGCCTTGATCTCGGCGACCTCGTCGGCCGGCATATCGGTGGGAATGTTGATCTCCATGTGAACCAGGTACTTCACGGTGTTCTCCTCACGTGTTGGGTTGTACTTGTGTACCCACCGCTCAGCTGGGGGACCGACGTGTCGATGTTCCGGCTGACGCGCGGGCGGGTGATCGCCGGGCCTCGTTCGAGGCCCGGCAGAAACTCAGTTGCTGCGGTAGTGCGCGAGCTTGTCCTCGTCAATGGCGGTTCCCACACCTGGGACGTCCCGGACAAAGATCTTGCCGTCCTCGATGCTCAGCGGCTCGGCCAACAGATCATCGGCCATGTCCAGGTAGTTGGACAGCTCACCCGCGCGCTTGGAGGTGTGTGCGAACGCCGCTCCGAAAGTCACCGAGGCGATCGTGCCCACCTGGGTGTCGATCTGGTTGCCCACGTACACGTCAATGCCCATGCCCTGGGCCAT
>JAKDKI010000045.1 GCA_030453435.1 Kocuria sp. | reverse complement strand
ACACCATGCCGCCGTGGCACCACCAGGAGAACAAGTGGCGCGCGGCCCGTTACGGCCTGGATGCCATCATCATTCAGAACGCCCAGAGTGAAGAGCGGCTGGTCACCGAGGACCTCACCGAACTGCTCAACAAGCTGGAGCCCATTGCCTCGGACCTCAGTTGCAGCGACGAGCTGGCGCGCGTGGAGGACATCATCCAGCACGGTGCCGGGTACCAGCGCCAGCAGCGGGTGGCCACGGAGAACAACGGTGACCTGCGCGCCGTCGTCCTGGATATCGTGGCGCGCAACCGCGACTCGGTGGGCTGAGCCACTGTCCCGGCAATGCCCGGGGCTCGCCCACCAAGCCGCCGTTCAAAACCGCACGGTCTAAGCCCTACGCGGCGCCCATCGACACCGTGGACACCGGCAACCCCGGATCCGCGGTGAACACGATGCCCGTTGCCGAGCGGCCTTCGGCCACCAACCGCGCTCCCAACGCAGCAACCATGGCCCCGTTGTCGGTGCATAAGCTCAGCGGCGGCACAATCACCTCGATCCCCTGCGCATTGCAGCCTTCGGTCACGAGCGCACGCAACCGTGAGTTGGCGGCCACGCCACCTCCCATGAGCAGCGTGTCGATCGAGTTCTCGGTGCACGCGAGCACGGTCTTGCGGGAAATCACGTCCACCACGGATTCCTGGAAGGACGCTGCGACGTCTGCCACCGGAACCGGTTGGCCGGACGCTTCGTAGGTCTCCACCACTCGGGCCACCGCGGTTTTGAGTCCTGAGAAGGACATGTCGTAGCGGTGCGATCCAGGCTTTTCGGCCGATCCCATGTACTTGCCCGCGGTCAACCCGCGCGGGAAGCGGAATGCGGTGGGGTCACCGTTCTGAGCGGCCTTGTCGATGGCCGGTCCCCCGGGGTAGCCCAGCCCGAGCAAGCGGGCGACCTTGTCGTAGGCCTCGCCGGCGGCGTCGTCGATCGTCGCACCCAGCAAGCGGACGTCGCCGGTGATGTCCGGAACCGAGAGAATTTCGGTGTGTCCGCCCGAGACGAGCAATGCACCCAGGTTCGCTGGCAATTCGTCATTATCGTCGAGCAATCCCACGCTCACATGGGCCACCAGGTGGTTGATCGCGTAGAGCGGCTTTTCCGTGGCGACCGCGAGCGCCTTGGCTGCGGCCACGCCCACCATGAGCGCGCCGGCCAGGCCGGGCCCGGAGGTCACCGCGATCGCGTCGATCTCGTCGAGTGTCACGCCGGCATCATCGAGGGCGGCCTGCAACGTGGGCACGAAGGCCTCGAGGTGCGCCCGGGAGGCGATTTCGGGGATCACACCGCCGAAACGCACGTGTTCGTCCATGGACGAGGACACGGTGTTGGTCAGCAGGTCGGTGCCGCGCACGATGCCCACGCCCGTTTCGTCGCACGAGGATTCGATGCCCAGCACGAGCGGTTCAGCGGTTGCCATGAATGGTCCTTCCGTCCGCGCTGCGCTGCGGCGGCCCGGCCGGGACCAGTTCGCAGCGCATGATCAGCGCGTCATGTCCGTCCCCGTAGTAGCCGGGGCGGGTGTGAATGTGTTCGTAGCCGAAGCGCTTGTACAGCTCTTGCGCCCGGTGATTGTCCGAGCGCACCTCCAGCAGGATTTCGGTGCCGCGGGAGTGGATCGCGGCCTCGTGCAGGGTGCGTAGCAGGGCACTGCCCAGGCCCTTGCCTTCGTGCCCGCTGGCCACGGCGATGGTCTGGACGTCCGCGACCGGAGGGATACACATCATTCCCGCGTAACCCACGATCTCTCGGCCCCTGACCAGCACCCAATACTGGCGGGTGGGGTGGGCCAGTTCCTCATCGAACATGCGGCGTGGCCACGCGTCCTCAGGGAACAGCGCGGTCTCCAGCGCGTAGACCTCGTCCAGGTCCGCCGGTTGCATGGGTCGCAGGGCGTAGCCCTCCTGCAACGACGACGCCGCTGCCCCGGCCGCCTCGTGTCCGGTCACCGCAGTGCCTTCTTACGTTGCACGGGCACCTTGGCGTCCGACTCGCGTAGGTAGAGCGGAGACGTGTCCGTGCTCAGCTCCGTGCCGCGTTCCTGCTGCGCCCAAGCAGCGCGGGAGAGATCGGCGGCGGTGGGCTGCCAGTCGGTAGAGTCCGCCACGGCATAGGGCAAATGATCGGAGTACAGCCCGGCCCCGTAGCCGTAGATCGGCAGTTTGGGTAGTTCCTCGGGCGCGGTGACCTGCGGTCCGTTCAGGGATACCGCGAAGCGTCCGTGGCCGTCCTCGTGCGTCACGTAGCGGCCCCAGTACAGCTCTTTGCGGCGGGCATCGGTGGCAACCAGGAACTCCGTGCCGTCCACCGTGGATTGGGCGGCGCGATGGGCCAGCGCGTCCAAAGAGCACATTCCATGCACCGGTAGGTTCCACACGAAACCGAACGTGCGCGCGCTCACCAGACCGGCGCGCAGACCAGTAAACGGACCGGGCCCCGTGCCCACCAGAATGGACGTCAACTGTGACGGTTCAAGGTCCACCTGACCCAGCAGGTTGTACACGGCCGGAGCCAGAGCTTCCGCGTGGGAACGGGTGTCCTGGGTGGCGAATTCCGCGAGCACCTCCCCGTTACGGGTCAGCGCCGCGGACGCAATGGACGACGAATCCAGACTCAGCACAAGCACCCGAACAGTCTAAGCCCCGCCGCTGGTCGCCGACCGGCCACGGTGGGGGGTGGCACTGCCCGGACCAGCTGAGCGTTTTCGCTCAAGTGTCGAGGCGGCCAGTGTTCCGGGTCGGCTCAGAGGTCCAGGCGTTCGAACCAACGGGGCCCGTAACCGCGCATGATGATGGTGCGCGGTTCATCCGATTCCTGCTCTTCCTCGTCCCATTCCTCATTGAGGGCATCGAGCGCGCTGGAAAGGGACTGGGGTTCGTCGGAAGTCGCGGAGTCCCCGCTCGATCCTTTGGCGGCCGTCTCGGCCTGCTCGGTTTCGCCCGCGCTCTGGTTGATCTCGTAGTTCAGCGCGAAAGCCGCCGACGGTGCTCCCACAGCCCCCCGCGGCCGCACAATGTCAATGACCAGGCGGGACTCACTCAAGTGCTCGACCTTGCCCGTGCCCCACTCGACCACGGTGACGCTGGATTCCACGGTGTCCTCCAGATCGATGTTGTCGATGTCCGCGGCCGTATCCAGACGGTAGGCATCCACGTGCACCAGATCCGGCCCGCCGGGGTTGGGCCCGTCCGGCAGGTTCGGGTGCTGCCGCGAGAGCACGAACGTGGGCGAGATGATCCCCTCGCGCACACCCAGGCCCGCACCCAGACCCTGGGTGAACGTGGTCTTGCCCGCGCCCAGTTCGCCGTTGAGCATGAGCAGATCCCCTGCCTTAAGGTACGAGGCAAGTTTCTGCGCGATCAACTGGGTTTCTTCTGCTGAGGCGGGGTACCGGGTCAGAGTCCAGTTGGGCTGGGTGTAGGACTCCCCCGAGGAATCGCGGGTGGGCCGCGGGTCCTGGGGCAGGCTGTGTGCGGCCAACGCGCTCGCGCTGCGGGAGACAGTCACGTCCCCCAGGGTCAGGTGGCTGTGGCTCGTGTACTCACGAGGTACACGCGGAGGCACTCGCGTGACGATCTCGTAGTTGATACTGCCTGAGGCGTCCGCCCATTCGGTCGCGGAGGGGTAGTCACCGGCGCCGAAGAGCACTGCCTCGTCCCCGATATGCACCATGGGGTCCACTGCTTCATCCACCACGGGAGTCCCGGCGGGGACGCCCTCGGGTGTGACGGTCCTCCCTTGTGCCAGGTCGATCACGCACTGGTCCATGGCGATCCGTCCCACCACGGGGTAGGCCCGGCCCCCGATGTAGACGGGGGCTCCGGTCGCCACGCGCGGAACGCCGTCGGCATAGCCCAGCGGAATGAGGGCCAGGTGCGTGGGGCTCTCCGTGTGGTAGGTCAGCCCGTAGGAGACGCCCTGACCGGCGGGAACGGCCTTGACGTTGGCCACGCGGGTGCGCAAAGTCATGGCGGGGATCAGGCCGAAGTCCTTGGGCGTGCGGTCCTCGAAGGGGCTCAGCCCGTAGATGCCCAGGCCCACACGCACGGCGTCGCGCAGGATGTAGTCAGGGTCCTCGAGCTGGTCCGCGGACAGCAGAGCCGGGGTGTTGGCCGCATGGATCATGGTTGGTTTCAGGCCGGCCTTGCGTGCGATGCGCACCGCGTCCGTCAACGCGTTGAGTTGCTCCATGGTCTCGTCACCGCGGGCGGGTTCGTCCGCCACCGAAAGGTGCGTAAAGATGCCTTCCACGTGGACCAGGCCTTCGTTCTGAGCAGCGACCACGCGATCCACGAGATCCGGCCACTGGGCTGCGGTGGACCCGTTGCGCCCCAGGCCGGTGTCGATCTTCAAGTGCAACGTGGCAGTCTTGCCGGTCTCCTGGGCGGCCTTCAGAACGGCGTCGAGCTCCCAGCCACTGATGCCCAAGGAAACATTGTGCTCGAGCGCGTCGAAGAAGTCGGTGCTCGTCGTGTGCAGCCACGACAACACGGGGGCGGTGATGCCCGCGTAGCGCAGCGCGAGTGCCTCGCTCACATGCGCGGTGCCCAGCATGTCCGCACCGGCGGAGAGCGCCGTGCGAGCAACCTCGGGCGCGCCATGACCGTAACCATCCGCTTTGACCACGGCAATCAGTTTTCGTCCACGCGCCAACTGCGTTAATCGGACCACGTTGTGCCACACCGCGGAGAGGTCAATGACCGCGCTGCGCTCGCTGGGTTCTTCGGATTGCCACGACGTTGTTACGCTCACGCCCTCCATTGTGCCTGTTACGTGCGCCCGAGGCGTTCTGGACGATCCTCGACCACCCCGCGCCGCACCGCTTCCCGTTAGGCTGGTCGCGTGCCCCAACAGACCCCGCCGCGCGTGCTGCTCGTGAGCATGCACACCTCGCCAATGGACCAGCCCGGCTCCGGCGACGCCGGCGGCATGAATGTGTATGTCCTGCACCTGGCCCGATCACTGTCCCAGCGTGGCTGGGCCGTGGACATGGCCACCCTCGACCGGGACCTTTCGTCGCCGGCAGGAGTCACCGTTTCCTCCTTGTCACCGGGTCTCCGCTTGCTGTCCGTCGCGGTTCCGGCAGGGGCCAGCGCACCCAAGGAACAACTTCCCGACTTCGCGGTCGAGTTCGGCCGCGCGCTCGCCGCCTTTTATGACGACGACGCCGCCCCCCTGCTGGTACACGCCCACTACTGGCTGTCCGGGGTGGCGGCCCGTGAAGTTTGTGAGGCGCTCAAGATCCCCCTGATGCTCACGCTGCACACCTCTGCCGCAGCGAAAAACCTCCGCGCTGGTCCGGGCGAGAACCCGGAACCCGCGTCCCGCGAGCACGCTGAGCGGGACCTCGTAGCCAGCTCGTGCACTCTGGTGGTGAATACCCCGGCCGAGGCTGATCACATGGTGGAACTCTACGGTGCGGCCCAGGACCGGATCCGAGTGATCCCTCCCGGGGTGGATCCGGAGATCTTCTATCCGGCGGTAAAGAACCGACCCCCCGGCGGTTCAATGGTGTCTCCAGGAGCTTCCACTCCCGACCCCGCATCCTCAGAAGATGCGGAGACACCTCCGTTCACGGTGCTCTGCGTCGGCAGGATGCAGCCCCTCAAAGGCCCGCAGATTCTGGTCAGCGCAATGGGGCTGCTGCGCCAAGAGCATCCGGACTGCGCCATCCGACTGATCCTGGCCGGAGTGGGTTCTCCCGAATTCCTGGCGGAACTGCACAGGCTGGTGGATCAGTACGACGTGGCTGATGCCGTGGAGTTCCAAGGGTCCATGCCGTCTCATGACCTGGCGGACCTGATGCGCTCCGTGGATGCCGTGGCTATGCCTTCCTCATCGGAAACCTTCGGGCTAGTCGCTTTGGAAGCGCAGGCCTGCGGAACCCCGGTGCTCGCGACCGATGTGGATGGGTTGCGCTACGCCGTAGAGGACAATCACACCGGATGGCTGGTGCCCGGGCGGACTCCCGAGGTCTGGGCCCAGGAACTGTACCGAGCGGCGTCGAATCCCGAACAATGGCGGGCCATGTCCCAAGCCGCGGCGGAGCGGGCACGCAAGCTCACGTGGGACCACGTGGCCGCCCAACATGAGGTGGCTTACACACGCTGCGCGGGCGAGCGCCTAAACGCCTAGACTCGAGAGTGTGACCACCGCGTATCTCAGCCGTGAATCGTTGGCCAGGTATCTGGATCGATCCCGGATCACCGGAGCCGTAGCGACCCCCCGCGAAGCAAACCTGCGCAATATCCAGGGATTCCTGGACGGCGACCAGCACCAACACATGGGCGTCGAACAGACCAAGGACTGGACCTACAAGTCCGTGTTCAAGCTCATGCGTGACCGCGTGGGCATCAACGAGGACCCCAAGTACACAGAGGGCCAGGACTCCATTTCCGCTGCGTTGTGCATTGCCGCCCTGGACAAGTACGCGGATGTTTTCAGCGAGGCCGTCAAGGGACGCAAGCGCCTTCTGTTCGCCACCGGTCACCCCGCCGGACTCGCGCCGGTCTATGCCAGGCTCGCCCGTGTAGCCCGGAAATCGGGGGCTCGTGTGCTTCGCGTTGACGGGGCCATTCCGTTCGAGGACGGCGATGTGCGCCAGATCGAAGACGTCGTGATGGTCGAACAATACGGCGGCCTGCGGCACACGCATTTCCCGGAGCCCATGAAGTTGGTGCTGGAGCAATTGGCGGCTGAGGGCCGAGAGCAGCCGGATCTGGTGATTTCCGATCACGGCATGGCCGGTTACGCGGGGTCCCAAGCCAAACTGCGCACCATCGCGATGGGGGACTGCAATGACCCCGGCATTTTCGTGGCCGAGGCCCAGGGGGACGTGGAGGTCACCGTTCCCCTGGATGACAACGTGGCACCGCACCTCTACAACCCATTGGTTGACTACATCATTTCCCGCGCGGGTCTGGCGGGGCAGGACCGGCGGTAGCTCTCCCACCTGAAATTCTGGACATCCCTACGCCACTTTGCGCGGGCGAAAATGGCTCGGGGATGACTCAGACCTCAGGCACCAACTGAATCAATGGCGCCCGGTACCGAAGTACATCGGTACCGGGCGCCGTCGTTCGTTGTAGAGCGTGTTTAGCGCTCGATCTCGCCGCGGATGAACTTCTCGACGTTCTCACGAGCGGTGTCATCGTCGAACTGCTCGGGCGGGGACTTCATGAAGTACGAGGACGCCGAAGTCAGCGGGCCGCCGATGCCCCGGTCCAGGCCGATCTTGGCGGCGCGGATGGCGTCAATGATCACGCCGGCAGAGTTCGGGGAGTCCCAGACCTCGAGCTTGTACTCCAGAGAGATGGGCGCGTTACCGAAGCCGTGGCCCTCGAGGCGCACGAACGCGAACTTGCGATCGTCCAACCACCCCACGTAGTCGGAGGGGCCGATATGAACATCCTTGGCGCGCATCTCGTGCGGCACGTTGGAGGTCACGGCCTGGGTCTTGGAGATTTTCTTGGACTCCAAGCGGGAACGCTCGAGCATGTTCTTGAAGTCCATGTTGCCGCCCACATTGAGCTGGTAAGTACGGTCCAGCACGTACCCGCGATCCTCGAGCAGCTTGGCCAGCACGCGGTGGGTGATGGTGGCGCCCACCTGGGACTTGATGTCGTCACCGACGATGGGAACACCGGCGTCGCGGAACTTCTGGGCCCACTCCTCGGTGCCGGCGATGAACACGGGCAGCGCGTTGACGAAGGCTACGCCCGCGTCGATGGCAGCCTGCGCGTAGTACCGATCAGCGTCCTCGGAGCCCACGGGCAAGTAGGAGACGAGCACGTCCACCTTGGCGTCGCGCAGCGCCTGAGCCACGTCCACGGGTTCGGCGTCCGACTCGGTGATCATCTCGCGGTAGTACTCCCCCAGGCCGTCCAGGGTGGGTCCGCGCTGCACGGAGACGCCCAGGTTGGGAACGTCCGCGATCTTCATAGTGTTGTTCTCGGAGGCCAGGATCGCATCGGAAAGATCCAGGCCCACCTTGGCCGCGTCCACGTCGAAGGCCGCCACGAATTCGACATCACGCACGTGGTAGGGGCCGAACTGCACGTGCATCAGGCCGGGGACGGCCTCGGAAGGGTCGGCGTCGCGGTAGAAGTGCACGCCCTGGATCAGCGATGTGGCACAGTTGCCCACACCTGCAATGGCCACGCGAATGGGGTGTTCGGACACGGTTCTCCTCGGGGAATCAAGTAGTCAGTGGTCATTGTGCAGACACACGCCGACACACGGGTGATTGACCACCAGAAGTGCCGCGCCGCACAGAACCAAATCCACAGTCTAGTCAAGCAACGGGTCGGTTAACACACCGTTGCGAGCAGTCATCGACCGGGGGTCACCAGGTCAGTGCGGCCTCTACAAGCAGCAGTACGGACACCGCCAGGAACACCACGCCCGCAATGAGTTCTACAGCCACGGAATGCGCTTGGAACCTCGCGGCCAGTGCCGGCACGGAGCCGAACCATGCCACCGCGCAGAACCAGGCCAGCCCCACCACGAACAAGAGCACGGCCACGAGCATCGATTCCCACCACAGGGCATTGGCCGGCACCACCGAGGCGAACAGCGCAATGAAGAACACGATGGCCTTGGCGTTCGACAGATTGGTGATGATGCCCTGCACCACCGCCCGGAATCCGGTCAGATTCTTGGTACCCAGGATCCCTCCGCCATGCGCACTGGGCGCTGGCTCGGGGATCTGCTCGGCTGCGTCCACGGTGGCCGGCGACGGCGCCGCCTCCCCCGAGCCGGGTACGGCACCGCCCGTAGTGGTCGCGCGGACAGTCTCCGAACGACGTCGTGAACTCGCCTTGGCCGCGAGCGCCGAACGAATCGAGCCGTAGCCCATCCATGCGAGGAACAGCGCGCCGGCGATCTGGATGGTGAGCTTGAGAACCTCGTTCTGGTTGATCACCACCGTGACACCGGTGAGCGAGAGCGTGATCCAAATGATGTTGCCGATCATCACACCCAGGGCCGTGAGCATGGCCTTGCCGCGCGAGGACAGGAACGCGTTGCGGAGGATGACCAGGATGTCTGGGCCGGGCGAGACGATGCCCGCGATCCACAGGCCGAGCAGTGCTAAGTACTGTGTGGTGCTCATGCGTGCTTGGAGTCGGTCGCGGCACCCCAGATGTTGATGTCCGCGTCCGTGACGAGGGAGTCGATGCGCTCGAGTTCGGCGTCCGAGAAATCCAGGTTCTGTACGGCCGCCGCGGAATCAGCGATCTGCTCGGGCGACGACGCCCCCACGAGTGCGGTGGTGACCTGCCCTTCCGCCTGCGGGCGCAGAACCCACGCAATGGCCATCTGGGCCAGCGTCTGACCGCGGTCTTCGGCCATGGAGTTCAGCTCCTTGATCTGCTCCAGCGTGTTGTCGGTCAACCATTCTGGGTTGAGAGACTTGCCCGCAGCCGCGCGAGACTCCTCCGGGACGCCACCCAGATATTTATTGGTGAGCATGCCCTGGGCCAACGGAGAGAAACTGATGGAACCCATTCCGGCGTCGGTCAATGCTGCGAGTAGGTTCTTTCCGTCAGCGCGCTCGTTGGGCTGTTCGATCCAGCGGTTGAGCATGGAGTACGAGGGCTGGTGGATAAGCAGCGGGGTACCCAGCTCCTTCATGATCTTCTGCGCAGCCAGCGTGAGGTCAGCGCTGTAGGAGGAGATGCCCACGTAGCTGGCTCGACCCGAGCGCACGATGTGGTCCAGCGCGCCCATAGTCTCCTCGAGCGGAGTGTCTGCATCCGGGCGGTGGTGGTAGAAGATGTCCACGCGATCCAGGCCCATGCGTTCCAGGGATTGGTCGATGGAGTCCAGCAGGTACTTCCGCGACCCGCCCACTCCCCCGTACGGGCCCGGCCACATCTGCCAGCCTGCCTTGGTGGAGATAATGAGTTCCTGGCGGTACCGGGCGAAGTCCTCGCGGAGGATCCGGCCGAAGTTCAATTCGGCGGAGCCGGCTGGCGGGCCGTAGTTGTTGGCCAGATCGAAGTGGGTGATACCCAGGTCGAAGGCCTTGCGCAGGGTGGCGCGCATGTTTGCCACTGGGGTGTCATCACCAAAGTTGTGCCACAGCCCCAGGGACAGCGCGGGCAGCTTCAAACCCGAGTTCCCCACCCGCCGATAGGGCATGGTTTCGTAGCGGTCCTGGGCCGCGGTCCAGACAGTGTCATCACCGAAAGTCAGCATGGGAACTAGTCTGCCATCTGTGCGAGGCTGGTTACTCGAACCGCGTCAGGAGCAGGTTCTCGTGCTGCGACCACAAGAGTAAAGCCGCGACAACCAAGAATCCGTCGATTCCGGTCGCCGCGGCTTCAGTCCTGCTCAGACGCGCAGCACGGCAGCGGTGTTGGGCGCCAGCGTGACCTTTCCGGGGGTGTCCAGTCCCGGTTCGACGCCGCTCGCAAACAGCACCTGGGGCGCGTCGCCTCCCATGAGGGGCAGGTGGCGCTCCTGGTCGGACAGGTTGATCACCGTGACCACGCCGTGCTCGGACTCGGGTTCGCTCATGCGCTTGAGCACGAACCACTGTTCGTCGTCACTGGCCTGGGTCGCTACGGTGGCCCAATCCTGACTGGTCAGTTCTGCGGCATCCCGGCGCAGCGCGATCAGGTCACGGTAGGCCGTGAAGATCCGCTCGTGGTCGCCCTGGTGTACCTCGTCCCACTTGAGCTTGGAACGCTCGAAGGTTTCAGGGTCCTGGGGATCCGGAACGGACGCGTGATCCCAGGCCATGGACGCGAACTCCGCCTTGCGGCCTTCGGCTACGGCCTTGCCCAGCTCGGGTTCGGGGTGGGCGGTGAAGAACTGCCACGGGGTGCTCGCGCCCCATTCCTCCCCCATGAACAGCTGCGGGGTGAAGGGCTGGGTCATCAGCCACGTGGCTGCGCACAGCGCACGGTCCACGCTTACCGTGTGGTTCATGCGATCACCGGCGGCGCGGTTGCCTACCTGGTCGTGGTTCTGGAGGAATGTGACGAACTGCCACGGGGACACCTCGGAAGGGTTGATTTCCCGACCATGGGAACGCCCCCGGAACGTGGAGTACGTCCCGTTATGGAAGTACGCCGTGTGCATGGTCTTTTCCAGAGCGTGCAGGGAGTCGAAGTCTCCGTAGTAGCCCTGGGTCTCCCCGGTGAAGGCCACGTGCGCGGCGTGATGGACGTCGTCCAGCCACTGGGCATCCATGCCCTGCCCGTGCTCCTCGGCCGGAATGATCATGCGCGGGTCGTTGAGATCGGACTCCGCAATCGTGAACAGTTTCTTGCCCGTGCGCTCGGATTCCTCCGCAACGCGTTCGGCGATCTCCTGCAGGATGTGCTTGGCGCGCGTGTCCGCCAGGGCGTGTACGGCGTCCAGACGGAAGCCGTCCACATGGTAGTCACGCAGCCACATGGTCACGTTGTCCAGGATGTACTCGCGCACACCGTCGGAGCCCCAGTCGTCCAGGTTGATCAGGTCACCCCAGCTGGAGGCACCGGTCTTGAAGTAGTCGGCGAACAACGGCAGGTAGTTGCCGCTGGGTCCCAGGTGGTTGTAGACAACGTCCTGGATCACGCCGATCCCCTTGGCATGGCAAGCATCCACGAACCGTTGGTAGGCCTCTGGCCCACCGTAGGACTCGTCCACGGTGTACCAGGCCACGCCGTCGTAACCCCAGTTGTGGT
>JAKDKI010000282.1 GCA_030453435.1 Kocuria sp. | reverse complement strand
CTGAAGCGTTCCCAGAGCACGTTCCGCGCCGACATCCCTCTGCTGTTGTGGTTGGTCGTGGTGTGGGGTGCTCTCTGGGGCGACTGGAGCCTGGGGAACCTGGCCTTCGGGCTGATCCTGGCCTTGATCGTGACGCGAGCCCTAACCCTGCCGCCGATCAAACTGTCGGGTCGCTTCAACGTGATCCACTTCGCGGTCTTCGTGGTGACGTTCGTGTGGCAGGTCGCCAAGGCGAGTTTCCACGTGTTCAAGCTCGCTCTCGTCCAGGGACCCACGGTGCACAACGCCGTGGTGGGTGTGAAGCTCAGGCAGAACAACGACCTGCTGATGACCGCGGTGGGCCACACCATGGCGCTGATCCCCGGTTCGTTGGTGGTCGAGGTGGACCGTGGCTCGGGCATCCTCTACTTCCACGTGTTGGACGTCTCGAACGAGGAGCAAGCGGAGATCTTCCGTAAGTCCGCTCTGCGGACCGAAGCGGCCTGGATCCGGATCATGGGCAGCAAGGCGGACTTGGCTGAATTGAAGCAGGAGTCCAGAGGCGATGACACCACTGCCACGGGCATGGTCCACTCGCCGTCCACCCAGATGCACCGTGCGAACGAGGCATCCGACCGGGGAAAGGAGTAAACCGTGTTCGAGATAGCAGTGTGGATCTGCGGAGTTCTCCTGGTACTGGCTGCGGCCGGAGCCATTTATCGCCTGGCCAAGGGGCCGTCGCTCCTGGATCGCGTGATCGCCAGTGACGTTCTGCTGGCCATTGTGGGTGCCTCACTGGCCATTGAGATGGTCTACAACCACCACATGAACAACATCTTCTTGTTGGTCATTGTCTCGCTCATCGGGTTCCTGGGATCCGTGACCGTGGCCCGCAACGTGGGAACGGGGAAGTCATGACGCTCGAACTCATTCTGGATATCGTGGCCGCCGTGTGCATGGTGGTCGGTTGTTTGATGTCCCTGGCCGCCGCCGTGGGTCTGGTGCGATTCCCGGATCTGCTGTCTCGCATGCACGCGGGTACCAAGCCCCAGGTGTTCGGCCTGTTGTTGCTGCTGACTGCGGTGGCGATCGAGGGCCGTGACCCCAAGATGATTCCGCTGCTGATCCTGGCATGGCTGTTCATGTTGCTGACCGTGCCCGTTTCTGCCCACATGGTGGGTCGTTCGGCATACCGGTCCAAGCACCTGCACGAGGAGAACCTCACCCAGGACGACCTCAAGAACGTGGTCGAGTACGCAAGCACCCGGCGCGAGGATTAAAATTCTCGGCTCGTCAGGGGCTGAAGTTATCGAAGAACCACTCAGTGGTTCGTATGCTTGGTGAAGAACTGTGAACCATGAAGAGGAGCGTTCGATGAGCAAAGCAATTGATTTGGCCAGTACCGCCGCATCGCTGGGCGGAACCGCAGTGGCCACAAAGGTTCTGACCGCGGGGTGGAAGAAGGTCACCGGCAACGAGCCTCCCGCCAAGAACCCGGATCCGGACGAGGCCTGGCGCGACATCATCGTGTGGGCTCTCCTCACCGGTTTGGTCACCACCCTGGTCAAGGTGGGCGTGCAGCGCGCCATGGCCAAACTCAACGAGGATGATCAGGACAATACGTCCCAGTCCGAAATCTGAGTTAGCCCGATCGTGGCAAGCGGCGGGGTCGTGTTCATTGAACGCGACCCCGCCGCTTTCCTTTGGTCTGAACTTGTGGTCTAGGATGAGCTACTAACGACAGGGGAGCGCCCGAGTGGCGCTGAGAGTGCGCACCAGCGCAGACCCTCGAACCTGATCCGGGTCATACCGGCGATAGGGAGTCGAGCATCTCAAAGGACCCGTGCACGATCCGTGCGCGGTTCTTTCCCCTCCTGTACTCATCAGGAGGATGAAACATGACACAGGTTCAGACGAACACATCTCGCACGCGCAAGACCACGCCCCAGAAGTCCTGGCGGGTGGTCGACATCGTGGTGGTGGCGGTACTGGCGGCTGTGTGCGCCGTCGTCTTCTGGGCGTGGGCCAACCTGCTGTACCCCGTAGCGACCACGGCTGCGGTCGCCTACCCGCCGGCCACGGGCTTGATCGGTGGCGGTTGGCTGATCGCCGGAACTCTGGGTGCGCTGATCATTCGTAAGCCCGGTGCGGCAATTTTCTGCGAACTGCTCGCGGCCGTACTGGAGGGATTCCTGGGCACGCACTTCGGGTGGACCGTGATCATTTCCGGTTTGATCCAGGGCGCAGCGGTGGAGATCGTGTTCCTGCTGACCCGCTACCGCAAGTTTGGTCTGGCCATCGCGGCCGCGGGTGGTGCTATGGCGGGGCTGTTCATGGGCGTCAGCGAGAACATCATGTACAACTTCGAATGGGCTTTCGACCAGAAACTGGTCTACGCGTCCCTCACCACGTTGTCGGGCGCGGTTATCGCCGGTGTCTTGATGTGGCTGGTCACCCGGGCGCTGCAGAGAACAGGCGTGCTCAACGGCCTGGCGTCGGGCACCGCAAGGCGATGAGCTCTCACGTGGCGGTGAAGCGGCGCGGGGCGGACGTTGTGCTCTCCAATTTCGGGTGGCACTATCCGGGCCGTGAGCAGCCGTCCCTGCTCTCGGTCAGCGCGCGGATTCGGCCCGGTGAGCGCGTGCTGCTCCTGGGCCCGTCCGGGGCCGGGAAATCCACGTTGCTGCAGGCCCTGGCCGGTGTCGAACAGGACCCGGACGGTGAGTCCCGTTCCGGGGACCTCACCATCAATGGCTTGGATCCGCGAGATGCCCGCGGTTCGGTGGGCTTCATGCACCAAGACCCGGAGACACAGGTGATCTTGGCTCGGGTGGGGGACGACGTCGCTTTCGGCCTCGAGAATCTCGCGATCCCTCGCGAGCAGATCTGGCCCCGCGTGGGCGCGGCCCTCGCCGAGGTCGGGTTGGACCTCCCGCTGGATCACTCCACGACTGCGCTGTCCGGGGGTCAGAAGCAGCGTCTCGCGCTGGCCGGAACCATGGCCATGCGCCCCAAACTCCTGCTGTTGGACGAACCGACTGCGAGCGTGGACGAGCAGGGAGCGATAGAGCTGCGAGACGCCGTGAACCGCGCCGTAACGCAGGTCGGCACCACTCTGATCGTGGTCGAGCACAGGGTGGGCCTGTGGGAGTCGGTGGTGGACCGAGTCATCGTGCTCGATGACAACGGAAGCATTGCCTTCGACGGCCCCGCCCGGGAGGTCCTCGTGGACGCCCGCGAGCTGTTGCAACGCCAGGGCACGTGGGTTCCGGACTGGACCCCGCAGACTCGGCCCGCCCCGGTCAGGGAATCGCAGGCCGCTCCGTTGTTGGAAACGCGAGGACTGGCCGTGAGCCGCACGCAATCGAGCTCGCGTGCGGTGGCGCGGCGGCGTCGTCGGGAGCGGAAGGCTTGGTCCCGCGGGAATTCTACGCAGGGCGACATATACGTAACTGAGAATGTTATTCCGACGGCCGCGAATATCAACCTGACCGTCCGAGCGGGCCAGGCTCTGGCCATCACGGGCGAGAACGGCGCGGGAAAGTCCACGCTGGCGTTGACGCTGGCTGGCTTGCTCTTGCCGTGCGCGGGAACCGTGAGGGCCACCGAGGCCTTGGCCGGGAACGCGCCCGCAGACCCTTCGCTGTGGGAGGGGACCGAACTCATCACCCGAATCGGCAGCGTGTTCCAACACCCCG
>JAKDKI010000281.1 GCA_030453435.1 Kocuria sp. | reverse complement strand
CGATCCACTTGAAGCCGGTCAGGGTCTGGCGGAACTTCAGCCCGTGATGCTCCGCGATCCGTCCGAGCAAGCGCCCGGAGACGATCGAGCAGGCCAAGGTGTCGCCGCTGCGTTCGGGGTCCGACGCCGCGTGCTCGCCCAACAGGGCGCCCAGCTCGTCACCGGTAAGTCGTCGCCACGTGGTCTCCCCCGCGTCCGAGGTGCTCGGAATCGCGATGGCGCAGCGGTCGGCATCTGGGTCCAGAGCGATGACCACATCGGCATTCTCGGCCGACCCCAACTCCATGGCCAGGTCCATGGCCCCAGGCTCCTCCGGATTCGGGAACACCACGGTGGGGAATTCGGGGTCGGGCTGAGCCTGCTCCGGAACCACCGTGACATTAGGGAATCCCGCGCGTTCCAACACGCGGACCGCGGTCTCCCCACCCACTCCGTGCATGGGGGTCAGGACGATGCGCACGTCGGAGGGCTCATCGCTGCCGCGTAAGGATGCCGCGCGGGCAACGTACCCGTCCACCAGTGAGTCATCCGTCCACTCCACAACGGGCCCATCCCGCGGCACCTCGTTGGCGGGCGGGGCTGCCGCAATGCGTGCGGCAATGTGGGCGTCGTCCGGGGGCACGATCTGCACGCCGCGCTCATCGTCCGAGTTCACGGCCCGGCCGCCCAGGTACACCTTGTACCCATTGTCGGCGGGTGGGTTGTGGGAGGCCGTAACCATCACACCTGCGTCCGCACCCAGTTCCCGCACGGCATAGGCCACTACGGGGGTGGGCAACTGCGCCGGCAACCGAATGGCTCGGCAACCTGCGGCGGCGAGGACTGCGGCGGCGTCGGCGGCGAAATCCTCCGAACCGTGCCGAGCATCGCAACCGACGACCACCACCGGCCGCTCCCCCGCGCGCTCGGTGAGGAAAGCCGCTAGGCCGGCGGTAGCGCGGATGACCACCGCGCGGTTCATGCGGGACTCTCCCGCACCCACGGCGGCACGCAGACCGGCGGTACCGAACATGAGCGGACCCGAGAAACGAGACGTCAGGTCTTCCAGAGAAGCCTGGTCATTCGACTCGGCACGCTCCACGAGCGCCTCGAGTTCGACGCGAGTGGCCTGGTCCGGATCCTGCTCGATCCAGCTGCGGACAGACGATAAGAGTTCAGCGGTCATGCATACCTCCGCGGGGTGAGCGAGCGAATCAGTCGGACAGGCCGTCGAGCACGGCGCGGGAACCGGACAGGCCCAGGCGGGTAGCCCCGGCCTCGACCATGGCCAGCGCCGTTGCGGTGTCACGGATTCCACCGGAGGCCTTCACGCCCAAGCGACCGCCCACGGTGTCCGCCATGAGGCGCACGGCCTCGACCGACGCGCCACCTGCCGGGTGGAAGCCCGTGGAGGTCTTCACGAAGTCCGCACCCGCGGCCTCGGAGGCCTTGCACGCGGCCACGATCTCCTCATCAGTGAGTGCTGCGGACTCGATGATGACCTTGAGCACCACGTTCGAAGGGCAGGCCTCGCGCACCGCGGCGATCTCAGCCTGCACTCCGTCCCAGTCGCCGACCTTGGCCAGGCCCAGGTTGATGACCATGTCCACTTCATCCACGCCGGCGGCCACAGAATCCGCAGCCTCCGCGGCCTTCACTGCCGCCGCGTGCGCCCCGGACGGGAAACCGCACACGGTGGCCAGCTTGACGCCCTCGGGCAGGTTCACGTCCAGCTGGGACGGTGAGACGCAGATCGAGAACGTGCCCAGTTCGCCGGCCTCGCGGGCCAGCTCAGCCGCCTGGTCGGCCGTGGCCTCCGGCTTGAGCAGCGTGTGATCGATCATGTGGGCCAGTTCGGCGCGGGTGGTCATGAATTAACTCCTTGGTGTGGTGAGCCGGGCGATGGGTGAGGTCAGGAAATCCGGTCGAGCACGACGTCGTCGCGCGCGCCGGTTCCTTCGGCCGCCTGGGGATCGATGGTGTAGCCGCCGCGCAGGGAATCCAGGGCGCGGTCGAAACGGTCCGGGGTGTCCGTGTGCAGGGTGAACAGCTTTTGGCCCTTGGTGATCTTGTCGCCGGGCACCGCGTGGATCTCGACGCCGGCACCGGCCTGCACGGGATCCTGCTGGCGAGCGCGGCCCGCGCCCAAGCGCCACGACGCGACGCCCACGGCGAGCGCGTCCATTTCGGTCATGACGCCGTCCTCGTCGGCCGTGACCTCGTGGGTATCGGTAGCCACGGGCAGCGGGGCGTCCGGATCGCCGCCCTGAGCGGAGATCATGCGCTTCCAGGAATCCATGGCGCGGCCGTCCTTGAGGGCTTCCTCAACATCGGGGTCCTTGACGCCGGCGGCCTCCAGCATTTCCTTGGCCAGGGCCACGGTCAGGCGGACGACGTCGCTCGGGCCGCCACCTGCCAAGACCTCCACGGACTCGCGGACCTCCAGGGCGTTGCCCACGGTCAGGCCCAGCGGGCGGGACATATCGGTCAGCAGCGCCACGGTGTTCACGCCGGCGTCGGTGCCGAGGTCGACCATGGTGCGTGCGAGTTCACGGGCATCCGCTTCCTTCTTCATGAACGCACCGGGGCCCACCTTGACGTCCAGCACCAGGGCCCCGGTGCCCTCGGCGATCTTCTTGGACATGATCGAGGAGGCGATCAGCGGGATGCAGTCCACGGTGGAGGTGATGTCACGCAGGGCGTAGAGCTTCTTGTCCGCGGGAGCCAGACCGGAACCGGCGGCGCAGATCACAGCACCCACGTCCTCCAGGATCTCCATCATGCGGTCATTGGTCAGGTCCGCCTGCCAGCCGGAGATGGCTTCGAGCTTGTCCAGCGTGCCGCCGGTGTGGCCCAGTCCGCGGCCGGACAACTGCGGGACGGCCACGCCGTAGGAAGCGACCAGGGGCGCCAGCGGCAGGGTGATCTTGTCCCCCACGCCACCGGTCGAGTGCTTGTCGGTGGTGGCCTTGGACAGGGCCTTGAAGTTCATGGTTTCGCCGGAGTTGATCATGGCCTGCGTCCAGCGGGCGATCTCCTCGCGATCCATGCCGTTGAGGAAGATCGCCATGGCCAGAGCCGACATCTGCTCGTCCGCGACAACACCGCGGGTGTAGGCGTCCACCACCCAGTCGATGGCGTCCATGGGCAACTTCTGACGGTCTCGCTTGATACGGATGACATCTACAGCGTCGTAGGCCTCGACCACCGCGATCACTCCCTCGGAATTGGGGTTCGAAAACACGAGTTCCTGGCTTGTGGAACCGGTGTTCACATCCTAAGCTGCTCATGAGAAATTTTGTCAATCACTCTTTTGACAAATGTTCGCGCCGGTACGGCGCCCCATGTGAAGGCAGGATCATCGTGGATCGCTTCCAAGGCCTGATTGGCATTGTGCTCATCCTGGGCATCATCGTTCTTCTCTCCAGACACCGCAGCGCCATCAAGTGGCGCACCCTGGCTGTGGGCCTGGCCCTGCAAATCGGTGTGGCCCTGTTGATCCTGAAATGGGGCCCGGGCTTCGAGGCTCTCAAGTGGTTCTCCGGTCTGGTTCAGGGACTCATCTCGTTCACCGATCAGGGCACGTCCTTCGTATTCGGCGGTCTATTCGGTGAGAACAGCGGGTTCGTGTTCGCGTTGAACGTGCTCCCCGTGATCATCTTCCTGGGCGCGCTCATCGGCGCGCTGTACTACCTGCGCGTGG
>JAKDKI010000280.1 GCA_030453435.1 Kocuria sp. | reverse complement strand
CTGCCCCCGCGCCCCTCCCACGCCCCCCCCCCCACCCCCCCCCCCCCCCGGGGGGGGCCCCCCCGCGCACCCCCCCCCCCGGCGGGGGGGGGGGCAGCCTTCAATGACCGCGCGGGTGACACGGGGATAGTCATTGACAGAGCGCAGTCCAGCAGACGGTTAGTGGACCAAATTATTTCTAACATGAATTAGCCCCTCCGGTCGGTGGCCGGAGGGGCTAACGAGAGTCTTGGAGCGACGTCGGCGATCAGGAGTTCTTCGGGCTCAGAGGCTCGACCCCCGTGTTACCGCTTGGGCGCCAAGATCGAGTGCAATGCCTCCAACACTGAATCGTCCTCAATGGTCGAGGGCACCGAGTACTTTTCGCCATCGGCCATCTGACGCATGGTCTTGCGCAAGATTTTGCCCGAGCGGGTCTTGGGCAGTGCTTCCACCACGGCCACGTCCTTGAAGTCGGCCACGGGGCCGATCCCGGAACGCACCAGCTTGACCAGATCCTTGGCCAGCTCGTCCTCGCTGACCTCGGAGCCGGTCTTGAGCACCACGTAACCGGAAGGCCGCTGCCCCTTGAGCGGGTCGTTGACACCGATCACGGCGCACTCGGCAACATCCGGGTGCGTGGCCACGATCTGCTCCATCTGACCGGTGGACAAGCGGTGGCCGGACACGTTGATCACGTCGTCGGTACGACCCATCACGTACACGTAGCCGTTCTCGTCAATGAAGCCCGAGTCACCGGTTGCGTAGTAACCCGGGAAGGCCTCGAGGTACGAGGAAATGTAGCGATCGTCGTCGCCCCACAGGGTGGCCAACGTGCCGGGAGGCAGCGGCAGCTTGACCGCGATGTTGCCTTCTTCGCCCTGCGCCACGGGATCACCCAGGGGATCCAGGATCTCCACGTTGTAACCGGGCACCGGAACGGTGGGCGAACCAGCAACGATCGGCAGCTTCTCGATGCCGAAGGGGTTGGAACAAATCGCCCAACCGGTTTCGGTCTGCCACCAGTGGTCGATCACGGGAACGCCAAGCACCTTGGCGGCCCAGTGATAGGTCTCCGGATCGAGGCGCTCGCCCGCGACGAACAGCGCTTTCAGGGATGAGATGTCGTAGTCCTTGACGAAATCACCTTCGGGATCCGCCTTGCGGATCGCACGCAGGGCGGTGGGAGCGGTGAACAGCGCTTTGACACCGTGATCGTTGACGCGCTTCCAGAACGCGCCGGCGTCCGGGGTACCCACGGGTTTGCCTTCGTAGAGCACCGTGGTGGCGCCCACCAGCAACGGCGCATAGACGATGTAGGAGTGGCCCACGACCCACCCGACGTCCGAGGCGGTCCACATGACCTCGCCCTCGCCCACGTCATAGATGTTCTTCATGGACCACGTCAGCGCCACCGCGTGACCGCCGTTGTCGCGCACCACGCCCTTGGGCTTACCCGTGGTGCCGGACGTGTACAGAATGTAGAGCGGGTCGGTGGCGGCCACGGTCACGGCATCCGCAGGCTCTGCCTTCTCCAAGGCCTCGGCCCAGGACAACCACGTGGGCCCGTTCTCGGCGCTCTTCGCCCGTTCACGCGCGTCCGCCACCGTGTTCTCAAATCCCTCGCGCTCGTGAACCAGGATCGCCGACGGCGCGTGGTCACTCACCTCGAGGGCCTCCTCCACGGACGGGATGTACTCGATCCGACGTTTGGGCTCCACGCCTCCCGAGGTCGTCACGATCACTGTGGGTTTGGAGTCGTCAATGCGGCTGGCCAGCTCACGGGGAGCGAATCCACCGAAGACCACGGAGTGAACGGCGCCCAGTCGAGCACAGGCCAGCATGCCGACCACGGACTCCGCGATCATGGGCATGTAGAGGAGAACGCGGTCGCCTTTCTTGACCCCCTGGTCCGCGAGCGCTCCGGCGAACAGCTTCACGCGTTCCAGCAGCTCGCTGTAGGAAATCTCTTCCTGGATATCCAGCACGGCCGAGTCATAGATCAGGGCGGTGCGGTCCCCGTTGCCGGCTTCAACGTGGCGGTCCAGCGCGTTGGCGCACGTGTTCAGTTCCGCATCGGGGAACCAGCGATAGATAGGTGCCTTGGAGTCGTCGAGGGCCTTGCTGGGCGGGGTGACCCACTCGACGGCCTGTGCAGCATCGAGCCAGAACTGCTCCGGGTTGTTGACACTGTTCTCGTAAACGGATGCGTACGTAGCCTGGGACATGATCTCTCCGACATCTTTGTTGGACTCGTTGGATTGCCTTGGTTCCAGGCTAGTGTTGTGAGTCACACCTTTCAATAGGTTTGTATACACAGCTTCCACATTTTTGGATTATTTCCCGGATGACTCGCCCATTTAAGCCTTCTGTGTATACACTCGAGGTGTTCGATGCGATTCACGAGGAGGTGTCATGCGAGCTGGGGAACGCGCTTACCAAGCTTTGCGCGCAGACATAGTCGAATGGCGCTTGCTGCCCGGACAAGTTCTGGGCGAGGTCGAGCTCTCCGAGCGGCTGGGTATCTCCCGCACCCCTGTACGCGAAGCGCTCTCACGTCTCACGGCGGACGGCTTGACCGAACCGCACAACGGCCGCGGCGTCGTCGTCGCGACCATCTCCGCGGACGACGTCCGTTCGCTCTACGAATTCCGCGACAGCCTCGATTGCAGGGCAGCCGAACTTGCCGCACGCCGCGGTGACCCGGAAGTTTTCCGAGGCTTGGCCGAGGAGCTGCTGCACGCAGTCGAAGGCCTCAACAACGACCACGACCCGGATCACGTCTCGTACTACGAACTGGTCCAGCGCATGGATGCCGCGATCGACCAGGCCGCCGCGAATCCGTTCCTGCGACAGGCGCAGGCCGGGGTTCGGCTGCATCTGGCCCGCGTGCGCAAGCTCTCCAAGTCCGACCCGCGGCGCTTGGCATCGGCGGCCGTCGAACACCAGCGCATTGCCCAGGCCATCGCCGACGGCGATCCCGCCTTGGCCATCGCCACCACTCGCGTGCACCTGAGCAACGCGCTGCAACACGCTTTGAACACCAAAGAATTGGCGCCGGTGCGGCCCGCCGCATCGTAGCCACAACACCCGCGCGGCGCCGACCGGTCCGCGCGTAACGGATCTGAGGAAGGACTCCCCGTGACCGTCAAGCACACCGTACGTACGTACTCGTCCAAGGAAAATCTGCCCCGTGAGGAACAGTTGGCCTACAAACTGGCCAAGGTGGCCACCGACCCGGTCGAGGTAGATCCCGAGGTTGTCGACATGGTCATCAACCGCATCATCGACAATGCTTCGGTCGCTATTGCCTCCCTGAACCGTGCGCCCATCGTCTCGGCTCGCACCCAGGCACTGGGCCACAAGGTCACCGAAGGTTCCGGCTTCACGGGCAACGGCGCCCTGCTGTACGGCGCTCCGGACAACAACGCCCCGGTCTCCCCCGAGTGGGCCGCATGGGCCAACGGTGTGGCCGTGCGTGAGCTCGACTACCACGACACGTTCCTGTCCGCCGAGTACTCCCACCCCGGTGACAACATTCCCCCGATCCTGGCCGTGGCCCAGCACGTGGGTAGCAACGGCAAGGACCTGATTCGCGGTATCGCCACCGGCTACGAGGTCCAGGTGGACCTGGTCAAGGGCATCTGCCTGCACGAACACAAGATCGACCACATCGCTCACATCGGCCCGTCCGCGGCTGCCGGTATCGGCA
>JAKDKI010000279.1 GCA_030453435.1 Kocuria sp. | reverse complement strand
GGATGGGGCGCCGTGATGGCTCGTTGCTTGACCTACTGGTTCAAGGACCCTCGATACTCGGCCACGTTGCTGATCCTTCCGGCCATGGCCGCGGCCTTCTGGTTCATCAGCGGGGATGGAACCGGACCCATCTGGGCGCTGGCGTGTTTCGTCGCGCTGCTCATGGCGTACTCGATTTCCGCGGATGTGGGCTATGACAACACCGCTTTCACCTTGCATCTTCTGGCACCGGTCAAGGGAAGCGACGATCGCCTGGGCAGGGCGCTGGCCATGTTCTGCATCGCCGTGCCGTTCCTGATCGCCATGTTGGCGCTGACCATGATCCGCACGGGCGGCTGGGCCTACTTGCCCGGCATGATCGGCATTTGCGCCGCCTTACTGTTGGCCGGCGCCGGGGTGGTGTCCGTCATGTCCGCCCGGTACACGTACCCCGTGCCGCCCCCGGGTGCTTCCCCGATGAAGACCCCGCAGGGTTACACGTTGCTCAACGTGATCATTCAGTTCGTCATCCTGGGTGCCGTGGCACTCATGGCGCTTCCCCCGGTGGTCCTGGTGATCGTGCAGGTGGTGTCCGGTGCGGCCATGTGGGGCTGGCTCGCGTTGGCCGTGGGCATCGTGGAAGGCCTGGGGATCTTCTGGCTGGGCATCGTGCTCGGCGGCAAGTGGCTGGACCGCCGCGGTCCGGAGCTGCTGCAGGAGGTGGCGCACTACCGGTAGCGAGGCTGATGGTCGGATTGCTCACACCGACCCTTTCGCGCCCGGCTTCCGTAACCTGCCTCCAAGGTGCCGTTCCTTGACGGTTGCCGGGCAATCAGCACTCGCAACGACTCAGCGCCCAGAGTTCTTTCAGCGCCTGGGCGCTGAGTCGTGTCCGGGGCCGGGGGTAGACTGTCGGCCATGGAGAACACTGCAGCATCGTTGAGCACTGGAACCACCGTCGAGCACCTCTCCACGGTCACCAACGGACTGTTCGGTCGTAAGCCGGACACCGTGGGGGGCACTTCCACCATCGAGCGTGAAGAAACGCGGCAGCTGCAGGAACCCGGCGATCACGAACGGTTCTCCCACTACGTGCGCAAAGAGAAGATCATGGAATCTGCGCTGTCTGGCGAACCGGTGATCGCCCTGTGCGGCAAGGTCTGGTTGCCCGGCCGCGATCCCCAGAAGTTCCCCGTCTGCCCCGCGTGCAAGGAGATCTATCAGGGTCTTCGCCCGGGCAAGGACGACTCGGACAACGATAACTAAGCATTAACCACAGAATTCGTCACGCGGGCTCACCAGCCCCGTGACCGGCGGCGCCCGCGCTCGCGGGCGCCTTGTGCTGTGCGGGACCACGCGATGTCGTTCGTGACATGGTCCGTTCGGCACGTGCGCGGAGAGGACGAGCACTACGTGTCTGAAGGCGATCAACTAGACCTGTTCGGAGCGGCGGCGGACCTACCCCCGGCGTACCCGGATCGTGCGGCATGGGGCACGGCGCCCAAGCTGCGTGCGTGGCAGGCGGAGGCCATTCGCCGCTACGAAGAAACTCAACCCCGGGATTTCATGGCCGTAGCAACGCCGGGCGCCGGTAAGACTACTTTCGCGCTGACGGTGGCCAAGAAGCTACACGATTCCGGCAAGATCCAACGCATCACCGTGGTCACCCCCACCGAGCACCTCAAGCGCCAGTGGGCCGACGCCGCCGCGCGCGTGGGACTCGCACTGGACCCCAATTTCAAGAATGCAGACGGCAGCCACGGCTTCGCCTACATGGGGGCTGCCGTGACCTACGCCCAGGTCGCCAATAAACCACTGTTGCATCGGGCACGCACCGAAGCCGGGCGAACGCTGGTCATCATGGATGAGATCCACCACGCCGGTGACGCGCTGTCGTGGGGCGATGGGCTGCGGGAAGCCTTCGAACCCGCAGCACGCCGTTTGGCGTTGACCGGTACGCCGTTCCGCTCGGACACCTCGCCCATCCCGTTCGTCACGTACCAGGAGGATCGGGACGGGATCCGTCGTTCCACCGCGGACTACACCTACGGTTACGGGGACGCCCTCAAAGACCACGTGGTCCGTCCGGTGATCTTCATGGCCTACTCGGGCCAGATGCGGTGGCGCACCTCCGCCGGTGAGGAAATGGCCGCTCAGCTGGGGGAGGGTTTCACCAAGGACATCACGTCCCAGGCTTGGCGGACCGCGCTGGACCCCAACGGCCACTGGATCCCGTCGGTTCTACACGCAGCGGATCAGCGGCTCACCCAGGTGCGTCGCACGGTTCCGGACGCCGGTGGTCTGGTGATTGCAACCGACCACCAGGACGCCAAGGCCTACGCCGAGCAGCTCAAGCTGATTACGGGCCGCCGTCCCACCGTGGTGCTCTCCGACGACAAGACGGCCTCGAACAAGATCGACGAGTTCTCCGAATCGGAAGAGCGCTGGATGGTGGCCGTGCGCATGGTGTCCGAGGGTGTGGACGTTCCTCGCCTGGCAGTCGGTGTGTACGCGACATCGACCTCCACTCCGCTGTTCTTCGCGCAGGCGGTCGGTCGTTTCGTGCGTGCTCGGAAGCGCGGCGAAACGGCATCCGTGTTCCTGCCCTCTGTTCCCGCCCTCATGGGGCTGGCCAATTCAATGGAGGAGGAGCGCGACCACGCGCTCGACAAACCCAAGAACATGCCCGGTGTGGTGGACTTCGACCAGCCGATGGAGAGTGGCTGGGACGATGACCTCTTGGAGGAAGCCAACCGGGAAGAGAAAGCCTCCGGTGCGCTCGCACAGGGCAATTTCGAGGCCCTGGATTCTGACGCCTCGTTCCACGGTGTGCTGTTCGACGGCGGTGCCTTCGGCGGGGGCGTGGCGGTCGGTTCTGAGGAGGAAGCCGACTTCCTGGGCATCCCCGGTTTGCTGGATGCGGAACAGGTGTCCACGCTGTTGCGGGAGCGCCAGACCAGGCACGCCCAGCGGCGCTCGGGCGATTCACCTCCGGAACCTCCCGCACCCGCTGTGCCCGACCACCGACGGTTGAAGGAATTGCGCTCTCAGTTATCGAAGAACGTCTCCGCGTGGTCCGCGCGCACGGGCACACCGCACGGCATCATCCACAATCAACTGCGTGAGAAGTGTGGTGGCCCGGCGGTAGCCCAGGCCAGTGAAGAGCAGATCACCGCGCGACTGGCCCTGTTGCAGAGGTGGTTCATCGGCCGGAAATAGTCGCCCGCTGGTTCTCCGGCGGCCGGACCGGACGCACATGACAATGGCTCCGAACCTGCGTGGTCGGAGCCACTGTCATGCGGTGGGAGGAGGGGATCGGCCGTTCCTCCGATCAAGGGTCAACCGATCACGGGTCGATCAAGCTCCTCGACCACCGCGACCCCGGCGTCGGGGAGCTCTGCGGTGGCACGCTCTCCGGACTCCTTGGCCACCGGGGCCGTCAGCGGCAACAGCACCCGAGTTTCGTACCCGGCATCCACGGCGTCCTTGGCCGTGGCGAGCACGCAGTAGTCGAGGGCGAGCCCCACGACGTCCACGGCCTCGATCTCGTTCTCCTGGAGCCAATCATCGAGGCTGATGCGTTCTTCCTCCGCGTCTTCTGGGTCCTCGCCCATGGGAACGTCCACGTCCGGGGCGGACAGGCCCTCGAAACCGGAGTAGGCGGCGTCGTAGGCGCCCTTGCGGAAGAATTCCGTGACGTAGTCGGTGTCGAA
>JAKDKI010000278.1 GCA_030453435.1 Kocuria sp. | reverse complement strand
ACGCCCTCATCAAGGACACGGTGGCCGAGACGGTATGAGCGGCAATCCCTTCGCCGAGGTCATCCTCGACGGCTCACTGATTGCCGCGCTACCCGTGGCGCTTCTCGCGGGACTCGTCTCTTTTGCTTCACCGTGTGTGCTGCCGCTGGTGCCCGGATATCTGGGGTACGTGACCGGCCTGACCGGAGTGGATCTGCAGGACCAGAAGCGCGGCCGCGTGTTCATGGGCGTGCTGTTGTTCGTGCTCGGGTTCTCCGCGGTGTTCGTGCTGATGTCCGTGGTCTTGGCACAGTTGGGTGCGTTCGCGTGGTTCCTGGGCCAGCAGTGGATCATGGTGGTGCTGGGCATCCTGGTGATCCTCATGGGCGTGGTGTTCATGGGTGGTTTCTCGTGGTTCCAGCGGGATCGCAAGATCGAGCGGAGACCACCGCCCGGACTGTGGGGAGCGCCCCTTCTCGGCATGACGTTCGGCTTGGGATGGGCACCATGCATCGGCCCCACCTTCGCTGCCGTGCAGGCGCTGGTCTACGTGGACGGCGCCTCGACCGGTAAGGCCGTGATTCTCACGACCGCCTATTGCCTGGGACTGGGCATCCCGTTCGTGCTGATTGCCCTGGCCCTGCGCCGGGGGATGGGCGCCATGAAATTCTTCCGCCAACACCGTCTCACGCTGCAACGCGTGGGCGGTGCCGTTCTCGTGCTGATCGGTCTGGCCATGGCCACGGGCGTATGGTCCGCTCTGGTCTCCTGGATCCAGGCCGAGTTCGTAACCGATTGGGTGATGCCGATATGACGCAGGTGCGCGACAAGCGTGACCAGAAGGGCAACCGCAACGATTCCGTTGCCGTGCCCGCACTCGGTCCCCTGGGGATGCTCCGGTGGGCGTGGACCCAGCTGACCAAGATGTCCACGGCACTCGTGCTGTTGCTCATGCTGGCCATTGCTGCGGTGCCCGGCTCGATGTTCCCGCAGCGGATTCAGGATCCGGACGCGGTCAACACCTATATCGAGGCCAACCCCACCTCCGGTCCGTGGCTGGACCGGTTCCAGTTGTTCGACGTCTTCTCGTCCTACTGGTTCTCCGCGATTTACCTGCTGCTGTTCATTTCCCTGGTCGGCTGTGTGCTCCCGCGTGCGGCCCAGCACTACAAGGCGTGGCGGGCCAAGCCGCCGCGCACCCCCAAACGGCTCACCCGTTTGCCGCAGTACCGCCGCGTGCTGCTGGGCGGACGCGACGGTGCCGCAGCGCCGTCTCCGTCGGAGGCGATCCAGGACGCGACCAAGGCGCTCAAGAAGCGCGGTTACCGCGCGGAGGCCCGCGATCTTGATGGTGACACACCGTCCGTGGGCGCCGAGCGCGGCATGTGGAAGGAAGTGGGCAACATCCTCTTCCACGTTGCGCTGTTGGGCGTGCTGATTTCCGTGGCCATCGGCTCGCTGTTCGGCTACAAGGGTCAGAAGATCATCATCGAGGACGAGTCCTTCGTGAACACCTTGGTCGCCTACGACTCTTTCACTCCCGGCACCAACTTCAACGCGGACTGGCTCAACCCGTTCTCCGTGCGTCTGGATAACTTCGAGGCCGACTTCCACCGCGACACCACGGACCCCGCGCAGTACGGAGCCCCCACGGACTTCGAGGCGGACGTGACCGTGACCGAAGAGCCCGGTGCGCAGGAACAGAGCGAGAAGCTCAAGGTCAACGAGCCTCTCAACGTGGGCGGCACCAAGCTGTACCTGGTCGGCAACGGCTACGCGCCCGTGATTCGCGTGACGGACGGGGAAGGCGACGTGGCCTACGAAGGCCCCGTGGTGACCATCCCCACCGACACCGTCTACACGTCCTCGCTCGTGCTCAAGGTGCCGGATGCCGCTCCGGACCAGCTTGGCTTTGTGGGCCTGTTGCTGCCCACCGCGGTCATGGATGAGGGCTCCATGCCCCGCTCCGTGGATCCGGGCCTGAGCAACCCCGTGCTGATCATGTCCTCGTACTTCGGTGACTTGGGCCTGGACAACGGCGAATCCCAGAACGTCTACGTGTTGGACGTGGATTCGCTGACCGAAATGAATTCGATGATGTCCGATAACGGTGCCATCACCCTGGACGGTGCCAACCGCTCGGCTGAGCTGCCGGATGGCAAGGGCACCATTGAGTTCGTGGACGTCAAGCGGTATGTGGGATTGGACATCCACAACGACCCCGGACGCATCCCCGCGTTCATCTCGTTCGTGGCCGCTTTTGTGGGACTGATCATGTCCCTGTTCATCGCCCGACGCAGGGCGTGGGTGCGCGCGTATGTGGGCCAGGACCACAATGGTGTGCAGTGTACTGTTCTGGAATACGGACTGTTGGCTCGCGGTGAGGATCACCGCTTGGGAGCGGAAGCCGAGAAGCTGACAGGTTTGTGGACCTCGCTGTGGGAAGACCGCGGTGTGCGCGATTTCCCCCTCAACTCGTCAGATAAGGCGTGAGTGATCTATGGGTAGCAATATCAACGAAACGTTAGGTGTCTGGAGCGAGTGGTTCATGCTCCTGGCGGCCTTCACCTACCTGGTCGCGTTCGTGGCCTTCGTGTGGGACATGGCCTCGCACTCCAACGCGATCGGCAAGGCCCAGCGCGACGCCGAGCGGCAGGGCGTGACCAGCCGCGAGGGCTCCAAGGAGCTTGTGGGCGCCGGTTCGCGCGGCGGTTCCGTGAGTGCTTCGGCCACCTCAGCTGGCTCCAGGGTGGGTAACGACGCCGCTCGTCACGGTGCCGCTGATGGCGGCGCGTCAGGCCCCGTGGCCGGCGAGTTCCGCACCACGGCGGACGCCCGTTCCAAGGGCGCCGACGAGTTCGAGGCGCTCAACTACAAGGACTCCATCAGCCGGCCGGCTGCTCGTGCCGCCGTGGTCGTCATGGCCATCGCGTTCTTGCTGCACGCCTTTGCCGTGGTGGCCCGTGGCATTGCGGCGGACCGTGTGCCCTGGGCCAACATGTACGAGTTCTGCTCCACGGGTGCACTCGTGGTGGCCGGCGTGTACCTGATCACGCTGATCTTCAAGGATCTGCGCTTCGTGGGCCCCATGGTCTCCGGTTTGGTGCTGCTCATGCTGTGCGCGGCCACCATTGCGTTCCCCACCCCGGTCTCGCCGTTGCCTCCTGCACTGCAGTCCTACTGGCTGATCATCCATGTCTCCATTGCTGTGGCGGCCTCCGGTCTGTTCACCATCACGTTCGCCATGGCTGTGCTGCAGCTGCTGCAGTCGCGCCGTGAGAAGAACCTGGCCATGGGTGAGGAGACCAAGCTGGGCTTCCTGCGCGTGGTACCCAACTCGACCACGTTGGAGAACTTCGCGTTCCGCCTCAACTCCGTGGGCTTCGTGTTCTGGACCTTCACCCTGGCCGCCGGTGCCATTTGGGCGGATCAGGCCTGGGGACGTTTCTGGGGTTGGGACACCAAGGAGGTCTGGACCTTCGTGATCTGGACCGTCTACGCCGCCTATATGCACGCCCGTGTGACCCGCGGCTGGAACGGTAACCGTTCCGCGTGGCTGTCGATCGTCGGCTACCTCTGCGTGGTCTTCAACTTCACCGTGGTCAATGTGTACTTCCCAGGTCTGCACTCGTACTCGGGCCTGTAAGCGCGTGGTTTAAGGGCCCTTCACAGATGAGCGTGGGTAGGCGTCTTCCGCCACGGCCGGTGGCCACCG
>JAKDKI010000044.1 GCA_030453435.1 Kocuria sp. | reverse complement strand
GCTGATGGTACTGCACTCGGGAGGGTGTGGGAGAGTAAGTCACCGCCGGAATTAACGTTAGTTGAGGGGATACACGCCTGTTGGTGTGTGTCCCCTCAACGCTTTTAACATCGCCTATGTAGCGCGGTGGCCAAGAGGAGGGGTACCGGCTCACGCTGGTACCCCTCCTCTTCGCATTTAACAGGCATGTCGAAGCCATGAGTGGTTGCTCTGCATCAGCGGGGCAGCTGCCCATGGCTTTCGTTGTTTAACAGCCGCGCCGGTTTGGGAGGTCGCCTCAAGGACACGGTGGTATTTGTGAACATTCATCTCCGATGTGCGTTTCGCCGTCGGGGACCCTTGCGCAGTACAGCAGAATAGGTGTGTTCCAGGACACGCCGCGCTGAGGAGATATGCGTCATGAACCCCATCAACAGTCAGAGCCAACGGACGCCGCTGTGGACTCCCTCTCAGGACGACGTCCAGACGTCGCGAATGTTTGACTTTGCCCGGTGGGTCTCGAACAGGAACGGACGCCAGATAGCCGATTTTCGTTCCCTGCACAGTTGGTCTGTGGAGTACCCCGAGGAATTCTGGCGGGGAGTGTGGGATTACTTCGACATCGTTGCGTCGGAGTCTGCGGATGTCGTCTTGGATGGGGCGTCGATGCCCGGCGCCCGCTGGTTTCCCGGTGCCAAACTGAACTACGCGGAGAACACGCTGCGCGCTGCGCGGTCGCGTCCTGAAGCCGTTGCCATCAGAGGCGAGCACGAGAGTGGAGAATTCACTCGCCTGACGTGGGGTCAGCTGGAATCACAGGTTGCGTCCGTGGCCCGCAGACTGCGTGAGATCGGGGTGGTGCCCGGGGATCGTGTAGCCGGCGTCTTGCCGAATATTCCGGAAACGACCGTGGCTCTCTTGGCCGCCGCGTCCGTGGGCGCAATCTGGTCCGTGGTGAACACCGACTTCGGCCCGGGCGGCGTCGCGGATCGTTTTGCCCAGATCGAACCGAAAGTCCTCTTCACAGTCGACGGGTATGAATTCGGTGGCAAGCTGCGGGATATGACCGACTGCTACCAGGCTCTGCGCGGCGTATTGCCGACCGTGGAGCACCTGATTGTGGTGGATCAACAACCCGTCGGTCGGGTGGGGCAGTTGCCGGTTGATGCGCTGCGCTATTCGGAGATCATAAATTCACCCGCGGAACCCGCATACGAGCAGGTCCCCTTCGAACATCCACTCTGGATCCTGTATTCGTCCGGGACCACGGGTAAACCGAAGGGGATCGTGCATTCGCACGGAGGCGTGGTGGTGGAGTTTCTCAAGGCACTGGGCCTCCATGCTGGTCTGGGCCCAACCGATGTCGCCTATTTCGCGGTGGCCACCACGTGGATGGTGTGGAACATGTTGGTTGGCATTCTTCTCACTGGCGCCACGATCATCACCTACGACGGCGCTCCCACATTCGGCGGTCCTCAGAAGTCGCTAGACTTGGTGGCCAAGAACAAAGCCACGTTCTTCGGCACGGGAGCAGGTGTGCTGACCATGATCGAACGATCGGGCGTGGTTCCTAATGTGCACCAGGATTTCTCCGCGTTGAAGTCCATCCTGGTCACGGGGTCGCCGTTGCCTGACTCCACATGGGATTGGGTATATGAGTCGGTGTCCGACAATGTCCGGCCCGGATCTGATTCCGGTGGTACTGACATCACCAGTGCCTTCATCGGCTCGAACCCCTACCAGCCGGTGTACCGAGGTGAGATCCAGGGCCCTTACCTGGGCGTGGATGCCCAGTCCTGGAACGCTCGCGGGGAACGTGTGTGGGATGAGGTGGGGGAGCTGGTCATCGCTCAACCGCTACCCAGCATGCCGGTGTACTTCTGGAACGATGCCGATGGCTCGAGATATCGGTCGGCGTACTTTGACATGTTCCCGGGCGTGTGGCGACACGGGGACTGGGTTACGCAACTGAGTGATGGCCCGTTCATCGTGCATGGCCGCTCCGACTCAACGATCAATCGGGGCGGCATCCGGATGGGCTCTGCGGACATCACCCACGTGGTGGACCAGGTGGCTGGGGTGTCGGCGTCCATGGTGATTGGTGCCGAGCTGGCCGGCGGTGATTACTACATGCCGCTTTTCGTAGTCCCGGACCCCGCAACAAACCTCACGGATGAGCTGCGGGAAAGGATCGTGACAGCCATTCGGGACGAGATATCGCCGCGTTACGTGCCGGACGAAATCATTGAGGCCCCGGCCGTTCCCAAGACTCGAACGGGCAAGCTACTGGAGATTCCGGTCAAAAAGTTGTTCCAGGGTGCGGATCCAAGCAGTCTCAATCGTGCAACCGCCGAGGATGCCGAGGTCCTCGATTGGTATGCCCGAACCGCAAATGAATACACGGCTCGGAAAACGCGCCCGTCTGCATGAATCGGGCGCTGTGACACCACATTGAGGCGGTAACGCAACCAAGTGTCATCGCCTCCGTGGTGGCTCAGGAAACGAACTGCTCCCCTGGTACGAACCAAAGGTTTCGGATCGCAGCAGGGGAGCAGCGCAAGTGACTGTCGAGAGACGGCGTTAGGAGATGACCTTTCCGGGGTTCAGGTTGTTCCCGGGGTCCGTGCTGGTGAACAAGGCTCGCATGATGTCTGCGCCCTCGGGGGAAATGTCCTGCTCCATCCACGGCTGGTGCTCCAGGCCAACACCGTGGTGGTGGGACAGTGTGCCACCGTTGTCGATGAATGCCTGCTGAATAGCACTCTTGACGGTGTGGTACTCCTCGTAGGGGTTCTCGTCGTTGTAAACGTAACCGAACGTGAAGTACAGGCAAGCTCCCGAATGGTAGGAGTGGGACATGTGCGACATGATCCACCCCTTCTTGCCCAGGGCCGCATAGGCGCGTTCGGCGGCGTCGTAGACGGCCTTGTGGACCGTGGTGAGCTTGGACCAGGGCGCTGCCGTCTCGGACACGTCACCCACGGTGTTCTGCTCGAGCAGGAAGTCGCGCAGGTAGGGGGTGTCGAACTTCTTCTGGTCGTAGAGGGCCCCGGGGCCTGAACCGAGCACGATGGCCCCGTTCTTCTTGGCGATGCTGGACACCGCCTTCTTACGCGCTTCCACATTCTTGGGGGATCCTTCGAAACACACGTAAGAGATGCACATGTCTTCCGTGTCCCAGCCGCGTTTACGCATCACGGCCCAGAGTGCCTCTTGGCCCTTGGCCGCGAGCTTGCCCTTGGTCGACGTCGGCTCTTTCTGCGTTGCGAGCGAGAAAGCCGTCTCGTGCGCATCGGAAACACGGGCGAACGCGAGCGGAATCTCCGCTTCGGTGAACTGTCGAACTGCAGTGAGCGCCTGCTGCCATGTGGGATACATGTAAGCAATGACCTGGTGCTTCTCGGGCAAACGATGGACGTGAACGGTCAGTTCCGTAATGATGCCCAACCGCCCCTCGGAACCGATGATCATTTCGCGCAAGCTCGGGCCCGTGGAAGTGGACGGCAAGGGCCGCAGCACCACGGTTCCGGTGGCACGCACCATGCGAAGCCCGCGAATAATGTCTGCGATGTCCCCGTACTTGTCCGATTGCATGCCCGAGGAGCGAGTCGCGGCCCAACCCCCCAGTGTGGAGTACGTGAAGGAGTCCGGGAAGTGGCCCAGGGTCCAGCCGCGAGCATTGAGCTGCTCTTCCATGTCGGGGCCGAGCACACCGGCCTGAATGGTGGCGAGCCCTGAGGTTTCGTCAATCTCGAGGACCTTGTTGAGACGGCCGAGGTCCACGGAGACAATGCAGCGATCTTCCGAAGGATCCGGCTGCAGGCTGCGTGAGATGCTGCTGCCGCCACCGAAGGGGATGAGAACCAGATCGTGCTCGACCGCTGCGCGCATGAGCGCAGCAACTTCGTCCTCGGTGCCCGGGTAGATCACGACATCCGGGATGCGGTGAAAATCGTTGCGCAATGTCTGGAGTAGTTCCAGAACGGATTTGCCGGCCCAGTGGACCACACGCAGCTCGTCGTCGGTGCTCACGTTGTCCGCGCCGCTGATGTTGCCCAGTAGCTCGAGAATCTTGTCCGGAGCTTGTGAAGCGGGAACGTTCGCGGTCGAGAAATCCACGGTGTCCCGCTCGCGCGGACGCAGCGTCACCCCGATGGCCTCCTTGACGAAGGGTGCAAAAGCGGGCTTGTTCTCGTAATTGAAGAAAACGCCTTCTTCGCCCCAGCCCCACCATTTCTGGTGTTTTACGTGTGCCACTGCTGTGCGACCTCTTTCTTCGGGGGTATTCAGTCTTGAATTTTGCTTCGGTTCGAAGCGTACAGTGCACGAACCGCTGCTTCGATGCGTTCGTTGAACCCGGCAACGGTTTCGTTTCCGCGTGCTCGTAGGGGCGCCCCCACGGCAACGACAACCGGTGGCCTACCGGGGCGCGGCCAGCTTGAATCCTTGGGCATGGCTTCGTGGGCACCGATCAAGGCCACGGGCACTACGGGTATCTCCAGCGAGTGAGCCAAACTGGCCGCGCCCACCTTGAAGGGGGCCATCTTGCCGGTCTTGGAGCGTGTGCCTTCGGGGAAGATCAAAATGGGGATTCCCGCGGCCAACAACTTCTTGGACAGGCCGCGGTTCGCCCCGGTTCCGGTGCGGTCAATGGGGAAGGCATTGAAGATCAACTGCGTGAACAGCTTTTTGTACCAGGCCGTAAAGAAATAGTCTGCGGCAACACCAGTGGCCAGATAACGGGAGATGTAGTGGGGTACCCCGCTCATGACCAGCGGGGCATCCAGGTGACTCGAGTGATTGGCCACCACTACGCAGCCGCCCTTCACACCGAACGCGGCGGGATCCACCACATTGGTTCGGGTGATCAGGCGATTGACCAAACCCTTGAAGAAGATGGTTTGTGCGATCTTCCGGGCGATCCTCCGGCCGGTATGTGTGTAGTAGGCCGTACCTACCTTGGCCGATTCAGCCGGCGGGGCCGGGGGAGCGGGATCGGCCTGTGCAACTGGCCCCTCCAGCGACTCCATGATGTGGGGCCGCTCGACCGGCTGGCGGGTGTGCTTACCGCGTGCCCGACCGCTCGGCTCCTTGGGCTGGCCCGGCTGTTCGTTGAGCCGGCGCGCGTGTTTCCCTCGAAACCGGTCGGTCCGATCCTGAGGGGGGTTCGGCTGATCGTCCTGCGGTGCCATGGATCAGGCCTTCTTCTCGCGCTTGCGTGCCCCGGAAACCTGCCGAGAAATCCAACGTACCGTGGGGCGGGGCAGGTGATGCAGCGCTGTGAAAACTGCTTTGTAGCGGACGGTGGGAATCGAGATGACCTTGCCCCGAGCGACGTCGGCGAGGGCTTCATCCGCGACGTTGTCTGCATTGAGCCACATGAAGTTGGGGATCGAGGACCCCGCGATGCCCGCGCGACTGTGGAACTCGGTGCGCACCCAGCCGGGCAGAACGGCGGTTACCTGCACGCCCGTTCCATGCAGTTCGACCGCCAGCGATTCGGTCATGGACGTGACATAGGCCTTGATGGACGAATACTGGCCCATGGTCACGCAGCCGGCGATAGAGGCGATATTGACGATCCAACCGGTGCCACGGTGCATCATGGATCGGCCAGCGGCACCGGAGAGCAGGGCTACTGCGCGGCACATGACATCCGTGCCCACATCGTGCGGGGAGAAGTCCTCACTCAAGAAGGGTGTTCCCACCGAGAAACCGGCGTTGTTGACCAGCAAATCAACGGGGGCTGAAGTGTCTGCCAGGCGCTGTGCAACGCGCTCCACGTGTTCACGGTCGGACAGATCTGCCGCTATGACCTCCACATGAATGCTGTACTCGCCGGCCAGATCTTCGGCTACTTCCCGGAGCCGATCCTCGTTGCGGGCCACCAGGATCAGGTTGAAGCCCTCACGGGCTAACGAGCGTGCGAACGCGGCTCCTAGGCCTGACGTTCCACCGGTCACAAGAGCGGTAAGCATGCCACTAAGATACACTACGGTAGGCGTAGCGAATCGGGTTCATGGCCCGTGCGGGCACAGATTTTGCTCGGAGTCATCGAGGAGGGACAGTGACAGAGGAGTCCTACCTGGCATTGCACCGGCAGGGCAGGTTGTACGGGCCCACGGACCACGAACTTGTCCTACGAACTCCCTTCGAGGTCCGACAATTCACCCGCGACGCCCAGGGAAGCCTGCGCGGGGACATCGATATGACCGCCTTCCACCAAAATCCGTTGAGCGAGGAACGGCTCCGAGAGCTGCGCTATCTGTGGGACGTGGAACGCTCCACCATGGGGCAGGTCCGCCACGTGGTGGTCAGCTATACGAACAAGGAATCGCGCGTCGCGGCTTTCCTCACCACGTGGGCCTACGAACGCCACTGGATCGCCGATGCCTATCAGGCCGTTCTCGAGGCACACGGCCAGGATGTTTCCGGCCCTGTGGAACACGACCACTTGCTCCTCGACCGCGTGGAACGGGCGCTCGACAACCTGGCCCCCATGACGGATTCCGTGTGGACCAACCTTTTCGGCGAGGACGTCGTGGCCGGGCAGATGGCGCGCGGCTGGGCCCGCGAGGCCGCAGTGCGAGCGGCCCTGGAGACGTTCGACGACGCCGCAGCCCATCCCGATCTTTCAGCCCTCCTTCGGCGCGTGGTCGAGCTCAAGTCCGTTCATCAACGATTCTTAGCGGTGGAAACAAGCGAGCGAGTGCGTCGCTCTCCCCGGGCGGCATCCTTTGCGCGCCGATACGTGTCCTTTGGCTTCAATCCGCTGCGACCGGTGGGTGTCTCACGGGGGGCCTTCCGAGAGTTCGTCGTCAGCTTGTGCCCCACGGTGCGCGACACCAACCGACTGCTGCAACGAGCCGATGAACCGTTGCAACGAACGCACGAGACCGCCGGTACGGAACCGCTGCGCAGGGCGCTCGAACGCGATCAAGTGGTGAACCGCTACGCTCTTTTCTAAGTTGTTGAACCCAAGGAGACGGTGGCCAACCGCCCTCGTCTTCACGCCACGAGCGTGCCAGAACACCCCTACCTCCGGAGGATCCCGTTGACCCAGACCACCACCAAGCGCGTACTGCTCACGGGAGCCACCGGGTTCCTAGGGCAGGCGGTCCTGGAACGCTTGCTGTCCAGCCACGACGACATCCATGTCACCGCGGTGATCCGGCCCAGGGGATCTCTGTCCGGGCAGGCTCGACTGAAGCAGCTGCTGCGCAAGCCCGTGTTCAAGACGTGGCGTGAATCGGTGGGGAAGGAACGTGCGGAGGAGATCTTCACGGAGCGCACGAGCGTCCTCGAGGGCGATCTCACCGGTCTGGCGAGCATTACGGAACCTTTCGACGTGGTCGTGCACTCCGCTTCGACCGTGTCCTTTGACCCGCCCATCGATGAGGCCTTCAAGACCAACGTGGGCGGCGCCGTGGGCCTCTACGAGTCGCTGCGGGCAACGGGCCAGAACCCCCACGTAGTGCACGTGTCCACGTGCTACGTGGGTGGTATCGCCAAGGGCCTGCGTCCAGAAGCACCCGTGGATCACAGCGTGGACTGGGACGTGGAGTTCCAGGCCGCGGTCCGTGCCGCGGACACCGCCCAGGTGGAATCCCGCTCTCCGGAGCGGCTGCAGTCCTTCATTGAGAAAGCCACCTCCCAGTTCGGCAAGGAAGGTCCCAAGTCAGTGGCCCGCGCCGCGGAAGAGGCTCGGCAGGCATGGGTCCAGGAACGACTGGTCGACCACGGACGCACCCGTGCACAGTCGCTGGGCTGGACCGACATCTACACCTTCACCAAGGCCCTGGGTGAGCGTGTAGCGGAGGAGAAGTGGGCCGGCGCGGGACACCAGCTGTCCATCGTGCGTCCGGCAATCATCGAATCCGCACTGCGCTACCCGTTCCCGGGCTGGATCGACGGTTACAAGGTGGCGGACCCGCTCATCATGGCCTATGCCAAGGGCGCGCTGCCCGAGTTCCCGGGTCTACCCGACTCCGTTCTAGACGTGATCCCGGTGGACTTCGTGGTCAATGCCATCGTGGCCCTGGTCACCCAGGGGCACCGAGCGCCGTCCGGCGAGCTGACCGAAGAAACGGATATCGACCCGCAAGCGGCCTACTACCAGGTGTGCTCGGGGGCCTCGAACCCCCTGCCCTTCCACCAGATGTACGAGAACGTGCGGGAGTTCTTCCTCGCACAGCCGCTCGAGGACTCCAACGGAAACCCCATTGCTGTTCCCGAGTGGAAGTTCCCCGCCAACAATGCCGTGGAGCGCGGCCTCGCACTCAAGGAGAAGCTCGCCGCCGCGGGTGGCAAACTGAGCGCCGTCCTGCCCGCCACGGCTCGTACCCGGGAGTGGACCAACTCGCTGCACCGGATGCAGACAGGTCTGGGGTCGCTGCGCACCTACGTGGACCTCTACCAGAACTACACGCGCACCGAAATGATTTTCGACGATACGCACACGCGTCGTTTGGACCGGGCACTTCCTGAGTCCGCACCCGAGGATCAGCACTTCGACCCGCGCGCCATCGACTGGCGGGACTACTGGCAGAACGTACATCTCCCAGCGCTCACCGAGATGACCCGCGCCTACGGTCGTTTGAAAGCCGCCTCGCGCAAGCGTGAATCCCGACCGCGCGGACTCAAGTCCGGAACCGACGTGGTGGCGATCTTCGACCTCGAAGGCACGGTGGTGTCCGGCAACATCATCACGCAGTACGCCAAGCTGCGCCGCAGGGAACTGAGCCCGGTGCAGTGGCCCGGCGAGATCACCGAACTGCTCGGCAACGCACCCACTTACGTCAAGGCAGAACGCCGCGACCGCGGTGAATTCATCCGCGCGTTCCTGCGCCGCTACGAGGGCGTGTCCGTGGAACGAGTGGAAGAGCTCATGAACGGTTCGTTGGGCCGGGCCATGGAGAAAAGCCTGCGACCGGGGGCCCTGCAACGGATCGAGGAGCACCGCGCGGCCGGCCACCACACCGTGCTGGTCACCGGTTCCCTGGACCTGTTGGTGAGCCCCATCGCGGATCTGTTCGACCACGTGGTGGCCGGACGCATGGAAGTCACCGACGGCAAGCTCACCGGCTACCTGGCCACCCCGCCGCTCGTGGACGAGGCCCGTGCCCAGTGGCTCAAGCGCTACGCGGAGGAGAACGGTTACGACCTGAGCCGTTCCTACGGTTACGGCGACTCGGTGGCCGATGCCAGCTGGCTGTCCCAGATCGGGCACGCGTACGCCGTGAATCCCGATCTTCCGTTGTACCGCCGTGCCAAGAAGTCGCACTGGCCCATCGAAGACTGGAGGAAAGCCTGAGTCATGGCCTTCAACATCGACAAGTTCGCAGAGACTTCGCAGCGAGTGAAATGGGCTGACCTGGACATGGGTGAATTCATCACCCGTCCCTTGCCCGAGAAAACGCTGCGCTGCCTGCGGTACATGTGCGATGTGGAGTACCACACGGTGTGCTACATGCGAGACATGTTGGTGACTCCCTCGCACCAGGACAAGGACGTCTCCACGTTCATGACCATGTGGAACCGCGAGGAGTATTGGCATGGTGAGGCGCTCGCCGAGGTGCTGGGCTTGCACGGCATCGTGGTCGACTACGACGAGCTCAAGGCCAAACGCATGAAGCTCGGGTGGTCCGAGGCGCTCAAGCCGCTCAAACAGTCGCTGTTGTCCAACATGGTGGGCGCGGACTTCATTGCGACCCACATGGCGTGGGGCGCGGCCAATGAGTGGTCCGCGGTCGCTGCCTACCGGCGGCTGGCCGATCTGGAGAAGCACCCGGTGCTCGCGGTTCTGCTCAAGCGGATCGCGGCGCAGGAATCGCGTCACGTGGCTTTCTACGCGACACAGGCCCGACGCCGCTTGGAATCTTCCCGCAAGGCCCAGCGCCTCACGCGGTTCGCGCTGCGGAAATTCTGGGCGCCCGTGGGGTCCGGCGTCATGGACCCGGACGAGGTGGACCATGTGATGCGCGAGCTTTTCGGCGGTGCGGACGGTGCCCGCGAGATTGATCGACTGGACCACAACATTGCCAGATTGCCGGGAATGGACGGGCTGCGGATCTTCCATAACGCGACCGCGCACGCGCGCGAGTCTCACCGGTCGGAAACCGTAACGGCCTGAGTATGGTGGCCGATACGACCACGCCGGAACAGGGAGGGGCAACGGACCCGCGCACCGCTCGCACCGACCGGAAGATTCTGGCGGGTGCGTTGAAACTGCTGCGCGAGTCAGGTCCCCAAAAGGTCACGATCGAAGCGGTGGCGGTAGTCTCCGGCGTTGCCAAGACCTCGATCTATCGTCGCTACAACAACAGCGACGAGTTGCTCGAGGCCGTTCTGGAGCAGGTGTACTCCACACTTCCACCGGTCCCGCCCACCTCGGGGGATTGGGAAGACAGCATGCGCGAGGCCATCGAGGTGCTGTTCGAGGACATGGGCAAGGGCGTGGCTCTGACACTGCTTCAGGACCCGGGTTCAACGATTTCGGAAGTACTGCGTCGCAAGATCATCAGGCCGCGCATGGAAATTCTTCGCAACCTTCTGCAGCGCGATGTGGAACTCGGGCTGATCCGCGAGAACGTTGACCTGGACGTGGTGATCGATTTCATGCTGGGTGCTTCCTACGCCCACGTGGCCAGGTTTGGCAGTTTGGGCGACGACTGGCCGGCCCGAGTGCACGCCACGCTGACGAACCTCGTGGCGGTTGAGGGTGGGGAGTGACACTCATACCGTCTCCAACTCACGACGGATCGCGTGCTGAAAACCCGACTATGAAGTTTTGTGTCTGACGTTTGGGTTCACGGACGCCGAACCTCCTACGGTGAATGCCGTTGCCGCCTCCGGCGGTGAGTCCTACCCGTGACAGTCCAGGAGTATCGCGTGACACCGTCATCCACCGCCGCGCCCGCGGACACAGAGCGCTCGGGGCCACCCGGCACACCGCAACAGCGGCCCGAGACCTTGACCGTGGTACCCGCACGAAATCCCTGGCGCTGGGTTGGGACCGCGCTGGTGGCACTGGTGCTGTTCGGCATCGTGTGGTCACTCCTGACCAATCCCCGATGGCAATGGGACGTGGTGGCCCAATGGCTCACCGCGGAGTCGGTGATCAACGCCCTGGGCAACACCCTGCTGCTCACCGTCATCGCGGCCGTGGGCGGGTTCCTCCTGGGCTTCATCCTGGCACTCATGAGGATGTCCAATTCGGGTCTGCTGTCCTCGGTGGCGTGGTTCTACATTTGGATCTTCCGCTCCGTGCCCCTGCTGGTTCAACTGTTGCTCTGGTACAACGTGGGCTATCTCTACGAGGTGATCAGCGTGGGTATTCCGGGCACGGACGTGACGTTCTTCCAGGTGCCCACCACGGACATCGTGAACAAGTTCGGCGCCGCGGTGCTGGGGCTGACGCTGCACCAGGCCGCCTACTCCGCGGAGATCATTCGCGGTGGCATCCTGGCCGTGGACCAAGGCCAACAGGAGGCAGCGGCGTCGTTGGGTATTCCGCGCTGGCGCCGCTCCACGCACATCGTGCTGCCCCAGGCGCTGCGTTCCATCCTGCCGCCGGCATTCAACGAGATCATCAGCCTGGTCAAGGGCACCTCGGTGGTCTACGTGCTCGCGTACAACGAGCTCTTCTACACGATCCAGGTGATCTACGCCCGCACCAATGAGGTCATTCCCATGCTGCTGGTGGCCACGCTGTGGTACGTGATCATCACGACCGTCCTCAACATCATTCAGTACTACGTGGAGCGTCACTTTGCCCGCGGTGCGGTGCGGA
>JAKDKI010000277.1 GCA_030453435.1 Kocuria sp. | reverse complement strand
CCGAAATCTTCGGTGAGGTTCTGCCGCCCCTCGATGCCGGCGTTGTTGAAGAAGCCGTCGATTCTTCCAAACTCGTTGACGGTGGCGTCCACGTACTTCTGGACCTGCGCTTCATCGGAAACGTCCGCTGCCACGGTCAGAATCTTGGCGTCGGGTGCGGTTTCGAGCACCAAGGCCTTGGCGGCCTCCAGCGCGTCTTCCTTGAGGTCCACGAGGACCAGGTTGGCTCCCTCGGAGCCGATGCGAACGGCGGATTCCAAACCCAGACCGGATGCTGCGCCGGTGATGATCACTGCTTTGTCGGTGAAACGTGCCATGTGATGTCCTTCCCTAGCCGGAGAGGCTGTGCGGCGACGGGGCGCGGATCAGCGCCCTCCGTTCCACCGTAGCGATCCGCCACAGATGCTTCCTTATGCGTCAGGCCCACACCCCGGACGTTCCCCGCCGGTGGCTGCCCACCAAGTGGGTATCCACCACACCGATCGCTTCCATCAGCGCGAACATGGTGGTGGGTCCCACGAACGAGAACCCGCGCTTCTTGAGTTCCTTGGACAACGCTCTGGATTCCTCGGACACGGTCGGGACCTGCGCAAATATCTCGGGCCGCGGCGTTTCGGTGGGTTTGAAGGACCACACCAGATCCACCAATCCCCCGTTCTCTCGCAGGGCCACCGTGGCCCGAGCATTGTTGATGGTGGCAACGATCTTCTGTCGGTTCCGAATGATGCGGGCATCCTCCAGAAGTCTGTTCACGTCAGCTTCCTTGAAAGCGGCCACCGCATCCGGATCGAAGTCGTTGAACACTTCCCGAAAGGCCGGCCGCTTGGCCAGGACCGTGCGCCACGACAGTCCGGCCTGGAACGCCTCCAATGCAACGCGTTCGAACATGCCCGTCTCGTCCGTCACGGGCATGCCCCACTCGGTGTCGTAGTACTCGCGCAACAACGGATCCTTGGCTGCCCACACTGGCCGCGCCAGGCCGTCCTCGCCGATGACCAGATCAGGGTTGCTCGCCATAGGAATACCCCTTCCCCACGGGCGGTGCCGTGATGTCGAAAAGCTCACATGCGGCGTCGTAATAGGCCTTACTCAGGCCCAGGTGGGTCATGCCCAGCCGCAGGCACACCGCTTGCGAGGCCGTGTTCGCCGGGTCGGTCACCGCCACCACACGATGGAGACCGGAGGCAAAGGCATGCTCCAGAACCGCCCACGCCGCTTCGGTTGCGTAACCACGACCCCAATGATCGGGATGGAAATGCCATCCGACCTCGATATCCCGCTCCACCTTGGTGCCGCTGTCCGGAATGGGCTTGAGCAGCAGGGACCCCGTCACCGTTCCGTCCTTCAAACACACCGCCCACAGCCCTTGGACCGGCTCGTCCGAGTAGCGTTCGTTCCACGCCGCGATCTTGACCCACGCCTCGTCCATCGTTCGCACCCGTTGGGTGCCGTCGCCAATGTAACGCTGCACGTCCGCGCGTGAGTAGAGGTCTTGGACGAACGCGACGTCAGCCAGCGAGTAGGGCCGCAACGTCAATCGCGGCGTCTCCAGGGAACGCGTCACTGCCTGTTCGAATCCGACGACGCTGCCGGGCCGCCGGCGTGCCTCGGCTCGCCTTGCCCGTCCTGGGCCTCCATGCGGTCGAGCAGCTCGTCCTCGCTGAGCGGTTCTCCGCGCAAAGCCCGCCGGGTATTTCGAAGGTCGGTGAGCGCCAGCAGCACCAGGGCTACCGCCATGGCCATGGAGACCACGCCAAAGGTGTTGGCGAATCCATAAGAAATCCCCGACATGTTCGGGCCGGTCAGGGCGGTGAATACCGATTCCATTCCGTTCGGAGTGGAGTCCGGGAGGAAGAACCCGAACAGCGCCGTGACAATCCATGAACCAATGGCGGTCAGGCTTGCACGAGGACTCACCGACTCCGACGGGTAGAACTTCGCGTCTCTGGCGAACAGCACTGCGGCCACGGTGTGCAGTGCCATCAGCGGAACACCCAGACCGAATGCGTAGACATACGTCAGGGGCCCCAATGCCCCTACGGTGAAGCGCCCTATAACCACCCAAATCACCAACACAATGGCCGCAATGAGCATGGTCGTCGGCAAAGCACGCCGCCATCCAGAACCAGATCGGTGCAATTCGCCGGTATGCGTCTCGTAGGGGCTCATGTCTTCATGGTAATCAGGGCGGGTTTGCCTCTGTGCAACCACCGGTCGCTGGTCGAGTCTTCGTGCCGGTCACGGCCACTTTGGTGTCAGTTCCGGCCAGTACAGTGACACCATGACCGCTACTTCATTCCCTCGCGCAGTACTGTTCGATCACGACGGAACCCTGGTGGACACCGAACCCTTGTGGGCGCAGGGCAAGGAGCAGCTGGCGGCAACCCACGGCGGGGAATGGACACAGGCGGATACGGAAGCGACCCTGGGCAAGCCCATTGCCAAGACGGTCGAGCGCCTCAGTGAACTCGGTGTGCCCGGTGACCTGGATCAGGTGTTCCAGGAGTTCTACGCGGTGCTCGAAAAGATCCTCGAAGAGAACCCTCCCGGCTTCATTGCCGGCGTCGAGCCACTGCTGAAGGATCTCGCGGACGCGGGCATCCCCGCGGCAATCGTCACCAATGCCACCACAGACGTTGCCAAGTACACGGCGTCCATTGCGCCGGACAACCTTTTTCAGGTGATCATCGGCGATCAAGAGGTGGCCGCAGGCGTGAAGCCCAAACCGGACCCTGATGCCTACCTGCAGGCAGCCAAGCGTCTGGGTGTGGACCCGCAGGACTGCGTGGTCATTGAAGATTCCCCCTCGGGGGCGCAAGCCGGTGTCGCTGCGGGCATCGTCACCGTGGCGGTTCCGGGCGAACAGGAGATCCCGGCACAGCCTGGCGTGGTGCACGTGCCCAATCACTCCGAACTCACTCTGGAATTCCTGCGCACCCTCAAGCAGTGATACCCGCGCACTGAGTAGTTGAACAGCGCGTCCAGACCGCATAAAGCAGAGCGGCCAGTTTCGTATTGAAACTGGCCGCTCTGCTTGATCAGTACCCGAGTTTAGCGGGCGCCCTGGTCTTGGCGGTTCGCCCGACGACGGCGCTGGGCCGCCGCGGTTGCGCGGTCCGGAGTCTGACCGGTCGAGTGCGAACGCTGGCCGGAGCCGTTGCGCTCACCGCGAGCCTGATCATTGCGAGCGCCCGATGCCGAACCGGCACCCTGCGACTTACCGCCGAAGCGACGGTTACCGGAGCCCGCGGCGTCGGAGCGAGACACGTTACTGCGTGCACCACCCGAACGAGTACCGCCGGAACGCTTGCCCTCGGTGCGAGCTGCGCCATCGCGAGCGGAGCCACCTCGCTCGGAACGGGAGCGACCCGCGCCGGAACGGCCGCCGTTGCGACCACCGGAGCGAGCGCCGTCGTTACGACCGCCGGAACGACCACCCGAACGCGGCTTGGAACCGCGACCGCCCTGGCCACCACCGTTACCGGCCTGAACTACGGGCTGGGGTGCGACGCGTTCGGCGCGCTCTCCCACGAGGTCCGCAACAATCTCAGAACCGGGGGACACAGCGTCAACGCGAGCGCGCACGCCGGCCTTCTGCATGAGCTTGTTCACGTCGCCGCGCTCTTCGGTCGTGGAAATGGTGATCACGGAACCGGAGGCACCGGCACGAGCCGTGCGGCCGGAGCGGTGCAGGTAGGACTTGTGCTCGGCGGGCGGGTCGATGTGAACGACCA
>JAKDKI010000276.1 GCA_030453435.1 Kocuria sp. | reverse complement strand
CGGCCGGCACACATCACGCCACCCGCCCCCCACCCCCCCCACCCCCCCCGCCGTTACGCCCCCGGGGGGGGGGCGCCCCAAGCCCCCCCACCACCACTGTTTCCACGTCGATTTCTTCGAGAGGCCACAGCAACCGATCATGACCAGCACACCCTTCCACCTCAATGCGCCGGGTATCTCGCACGATCCGGACTGGTTCCGCAAAGCCGTCTTCTATGAAGTTCTGGTGCGGGCATTCTCCGACGCCAACGGCGATGGCTCCGGTGATTTCTCCGGGCTGATCGACAAACTGGATTATCTGCAGTGGCTGGGGATCGACTGCCTGTGGATTCCGCCGTTCTACGAGTCCCCGTTGCGAGACGGTGGCTATGACATCTCGGATTACTACTCCGTGCTGGACGAGTTCGGTACTGTCAGCGACTTCAAGCGGCTTGTGGCGGAGGCCCACGCCCGCGGTCTGCGCGTGATCACCGACCTCCCGCTGAACCACACCTCTGATCAGCATCCGTGGTTCCAGGCTTCACGTGAGGATCCTGAGGGTCCTTTCGGAGATTTCTACGTGTGGTCGGACACTGATGAGAAGTATCAGGACGCGCGCATCATCTTCGTGGACACCGAGGAGTCCAACTGGACCTTCGACCCCGTTCGTCGCCAGTTCTTCTGGCATCGATTCTTCTCGCACCAGCCCGACCTCAACTTCGAGAACCCCAAGGTTGTCCAGGCCGTGTTCGACGTGGTCAAGTTCTGGTTGGACATGGGCATTGACGGGTTCCGCGCGGACGCCATCCCCTACCTGATCGAGGAGGAGGGCACCAACTGCGAGAACTTGCCGGGCACTCACGACTTCCTGGTCAATCTGCGCACCATGGTGGATGAGCTCTACCCCGGTCGTGTGATCATTGCCGAGGCCAACCAGATGCCCCACGAGGTGGTGGAGTACTTCGGCACCGAAACCTCACCCGAGTGCCACATGTGCTTCCACTTCCCGATCATGCCGCGGATCTACTATGCGCTGCGTGACCAGAAGGCGGAGCCCATTGTCTCGACCATGGAGAACACGCCGGCGATTCCCACGGGAACGCAGTGGGGCACCTTCTTGCGCAACCACGATGAGTTGACCTTGGAAATGGTCACCAGTGAAGAGCGCCAGGCCATGCTCGGCTGGTACGCCCCGGATTCCCGCATGCGTGCGAACATCGGTATCCGACGCCGCTTGGCCCCCTTGCTCGACAATTCTCGCGCCGAGCTCGAACTGGCGCACGCGCTCTTGCTGTCGCTGCCCGGCTCGCCGTTCCTTTACTACGGTGACGAGATCGGTATGGGCGACAACATCTGGTTGGACGACCGCGATGCCTCCCGTACCCCCATGCAGTGGACTCCCGACCGAAACGCAGGGTTCTCCACCGCTGATCCGGGCAAGCTGTACCTGCCCGTGATCCAGTCACTGGTGTACAACTACTCGCAGACCAACGTGGAGACCCAGTTGGCGTCGTCTTCGTCGCTGTTGCACTGGATTCGCCAAATGCTCATGGTGCGCAAGGCCCACCCGGCTTTCGGTATGGGTGATTACGCAAACGTGGATACCGATCACGAGTCGGTGCTCGCGTTCCTGCGCCGGCTGGATCCCCGCGATGCGGATGACGAACACGGTGAGACCTTGCTGTGTATCTTCAACCTCTCCCACGTGCCGGCCAGTTGTTCACTCACACTGCCCGAGTACGCGGGCCGTGGCACTCGCGAACTGTTCGGTGGCGAACCTTTCGGTGAGTTCGACGAGTCCGGTCATTACCGCATCACTCTTGGGTCGCAGGACTTCTTCTGGTTGCGCTTGCGCAGCGCGCCGACCGCGGACGGAGCACACCCGGAGACGATTGCAATGCCCATCATCAAGCCCGCGCGTAACGACTGACCAGCGAGGCACTCCACGAATACGTATGTGAGGGAAGCGGAGAACACAGAATGACGGATCAACAGGTTTTGGACCGGTTGCGTGACTGGCTGCCGCGGCAACGTTGGTTCCCGTTCACAGCCACCGCGGAAGAGATCAAAGTCAATGTCGCGGGTCGTGTGCAGCTGGACCTCGATCCGGAGGAGCCGGATTCCGTTGTGCGGGATCGCATGGTGTACCTGGTACAGGCCACGGTGGGTGATCGCACCGAGCTGTTGAATGTGCCGGTGGTCCGCACCACGGAGCCCCTGGCCGAATACGAGCGCTACCTGATCGGTTCCTACCAGGGCGGCGGCCCCAACCGCGCGCTGCCCGAGCAGATCGTGGCGGGCGTGGACGCCTCCGCCTCTTTCCTGCGGCGCGCGGTCCAGCAGGCGGGTTCGTTCTGGGAACGACGCCGCTCGGGCGAGACCGCGGAGCAAGCCAGCCTGCCCACCGACACCCAAAAACAAGATGCGGCGAGGACTCCTACAACGGGAGTAGCGGACACTGCTCGCGAACCCCGGACCTCGCCCAGCTTCGAACTGGACGAGGACCACGCCAGCAGGTTCTACCTGTACGACGCAGTAGGCGACGCAGCTTTTCTGGACGCCGTGCTTCGCATCATGGACACCCAGCTGGGTGTGGGTGGTGTGCTTCGCCACGGTATGGGTTTGCACGGTAAATACACCGGTGCGCTCAATACCCAGTACCGGATTTCCAGCGCCGACCAGGTTCGGGTGATCTCTTCGGAGCAGTCGAACACCTCGGTGATCTTGACACCGCCTCCCTCCGAGACCGATTCAGACCCCGCACTGCGCGGTGACGCGGTGATCGTGAAGTTCTTCCGAGTGGTGGGGGAGGGCCGGAACCCGGATGTCGAGGTGGGCGTGGAGCTCACTTCGCAGGGCTCCTCCGCGGTACCCGCCACGGCAGGGTGGATCGATGCGCAGTGGCGCCAAGGCCTGGTGACCACTGCGGGCCAGCTCGCTGTGGCCGCGCACTTCGTCGACCACGCGCAGGACGCGTGGCAAATGGCGGTGAACAGTGCCACGAGCGGTGGTGATTTCACGGATCTCGCTCATGAACTGGGCGCGACCACCGCGCGGGTCCATGGGGACCTGGTCAACGCTTTTGACCCGATCACGGTGGATCACGATGCCCGCGATGCCTTCTTGCAGGATATTTCTGGGCGTCTGCGGTGGGCCTGGGGCGTGTGCGGCGACCGATTCAGTGAGTTCGAGTCCACGCTCGAATCGATCATGAACGAGCTGGAACAGCTGCGTGAGCTGCCTCCGCTGCAACGTATCCACGGCGACTACCACCTCGGCCAGGTGCTCTACAACAAGGACAACGGCTTCAAGATCCTCGATTTCGAGGGTGAGCCCTTGCGTCCCATCAAAGAACGAGTTCGTCCAGACGTGGCCCTGCGCGATGTGGTGGGCATGCTGCGATCCCTGGACTACGCGGGTGCCATGGCCGGACGCGAAGAATCCGGTGGCGCGCAGGAGTGGACCAGCGCGGCGTCGTCGGCGTTTTTGGCCGGCTACCAAGAGACCAGCGGCCGGAGCCTCGACACCGAATCCGTGCTCTTCCAGGCATTGTGGCTCGACAAGGCTTTGTACGAGGTTGTGTACGAGCAGCGCAATCGACCGGACTGGGTCGATGTGCCCGCGAACGCTGTCATGCGCTCGCTCAGAACGGCAAGCTCCCGTACCGTGACTGAAACGACGGACGATCAACCGAACTCCAACGACACCTTCAGAACTGAGGAAGTAGTGAGTACCGAGCGAGAGCAGGATCCCCA
>JAKDKI010000275.1 GCA_030453435.1 Kocuria sp. | reverse complement strand
GGCCGAGGTCATTGCCGGCCAATGCGGAGGCGGGGGAGTGGCGTTCGCCCTGCCCACCATGGCCACGGCGGACTCCATGTTCTCCAGAGTGAAGTCCTGGGTGGAAACTCTCGAAACGGATTCGAGTGTCCCGCACTCCCTGTTCCTAGGCCATTCCCGGTCGTGGCTGGAGCCGCGGAACGAGAAGCTCATCCGGCAGACACGGGCGGTGGGAGTCAAAGGCGGCCAGAGCGTCGTCGCCCACGAGTGGTTCACGGGCAAGAAGGGGATGCTCGCGGAGTTCACGGTCAGCACCATCGACCAGGTGCTGATGGCGGCACTGAGCACCCGGTACGTGACCATGCGGCACCTGGGTCTGGCAGGCAAGGTGGTCATCCTGGACGAGGTCCACTCCTACGACGTGTTCACGTCCAGCTACATGGAACGCACGCTGACCTGGCTTGCCGCGAACGGGGTGTCCGTCGTCCTGCTATCCGCGACACTGGCCTCCGGACTGCGCGGTCAGCTGGAGAGGGCCTACCGTACCGGACTCGGTGCCAATCCACGACCGCATCCCGACGCCGTCGCAGGGCCGGTGGAACCACAGGCCCGAGGCAAACTGGCGGCCCTGGCGGGGACCGGCGGATCTCGTGGCACGGGGGACACAGCGGCGACGACGTCGGTCCCCGCCTATCCGAGGATCTCCGTCACCGGGGAGAGCGGCACGCACTTCACCCCCATCAGCCCGCGGTCGACGCACCGTCGCGTGCAGATGAACCTGGTGCAGGACGATCTCGAGAGCCTTGTGGACCTCGTGGCAGTCCACGCCGAGGACGGGGGAGTGGTCGGGGTGGTGTGCAACACCGTCTCACGTGCCCAAGAGGCCTACGAGCACCTTGTGGGGCACTTTGGCGAAGACGTCGTGGAGCTGCACCACTCCCAGTTCACTGCCTGGGACAGGTCGGAGCGGGAACAGCGGCTGGTCACCGAACTGGGCCCTGCGGCGCACCGTGGCGCTGGCAGACCCGCGCGGCGGGTTCTGGTGGGGACGCAGGTGCTCGAACAGTCTTTGGACATCGATCTGGACCTTCTGGTCACGGACTTGGCCCCGGCGGACAGTCTGGCGCAGCGGGCCGGTCGGCTGCACCGTCATGAGCGGCCGGAGAAGGACAGGCCGCGCTCGATGCGGGAGGCGATGGTGTACGTCCGGGGTGTGGATTCCTCCGGGAACCTTCCGGAGTTCGAGGCGGGAGCAATTGCCGTCTACGGGGATCGAGTGCTGCTGGCCACCTTTGCCGTCATACAGCCGTACCTCCGTGGCGAGCCGTGGTGCCTGACCCATGAGCTGGAGGCCGTGGTCGAGGAGATTTACCGAGGGGATGTTCGTGTCCCCGATTCATGGCAGAAGACGTATGAGGTGGCACGAGCTAAGGAAAACAAGCAGATGGGTCACGCTCAGAACAGAGCGGAGACGTTCCAGCTTGTGGCACCTGCCGAGAGCCGCGGTGACATGCGACGCGTCCTCGAACGGATGATCGCCTCGGATGCGGACAGGAGCGATTCACTGGCTGCTGCCCATGTGCGTGATATCGAGCCTTCTCTCGAAGTCCTCGTGATCCAGGAGCAGGACGGACTGTTGAGCCCGCTCCCGTGGATTCTGCCGGCCGGGGCGGGGAAAGAAGGGTGGTTCCTCTCAGAGACCGCAGTGCCGCCGCCGCGCTTCGCCCGGGCAGTGGCCATGAGCACGCTGAGACTGCCGCGGTGGCTGGTGGCGCCGTGGGAGCTGGAGCAGGCCATCGCCGAGCTGGAGGCGGTGGGGATGCGGGCCTGGCAGGAGGACTTCCGCCTGCGGGGACAACTGGTGATCCGGCTGGACGAACGGCTGCACGGACGCATTCTGGGCAAGGCATTCGGCTACGACCGTGGAGTGGGGATACATCGCCTGGATGAGGTTGACCCGGATGGTGGCCTTCTCAACGATATCGAAGATTTCGACGTGTGGGACACAGAGGAAGAAGAGGGATTTCGGTGAGTGATCAGACGTTCAACCTGCTGCGTGAGCCCTGGATAAAAGTGCGAAGCCGCGACGGGGTGGTGACCGAGGTTGGGTTACTGGAGCTGTACGAGCGGGCCTCGGAGTTCACGGACCTCGCGGGTGAATCGCCCACTCAGGATCAAGCGGTGTTCCGGATCCTGGAAGCGGTGCTGATCCGTGCGCTGCGCTGGCACAACTTCTTCGCGCCGGGCAGCGACCCGGTGGAGGCCTGGGAAACCATTCAGGGCGCACCGGAGCTCGGCGAGCTGGTCAACCGGTACCTCGTGGAGCACGAGGCGCGGTTCGACCTCTTCGATCCTGAGGCACCGTTCTTCCAGGTCGCGGATCTTCGGACGGCCAAGGGCGAGCATCCAGATGCGTCCGTCTTGATCCCTGATGTGGGACCGGGCCTCTTCTCCACCTCGACCGCAGGGGCGGGGAGTCGGCTCCCCACTGCCGTGGCTGTCCGGTGGCTCATCGCCACTCAGGCGTATGACATTTCCGGCATCAAATCCGGTGCCGTGGGTGATCCCCGGGTCAAGGGCGGCAAGGGATATCCCATCGGCACGGGCTGGGCGGGAGCGATCGGTTCGGTTCAGATCCTGGGGCCGACACTGCGGGACACTCTGGTCCTGAATCTCCCGGTCGAGGAACTGCTCAGGGACTCCAAGCACATCCAAGCTGATCTCCCGCCGTGGGAACGCACGCCGGACAGCGCCGCTCCTCGCGCCGTGGAAGAAGTGCATCCCGAAGGTGTGGTCGATGTCCTGACGTGGCAGCAGCGGAGAATCCGTTTGTTTCCCAGCACTGACGGAAAATACGTCGAGGGCGTGCTGATCTGCAACGGGGACAAGATTCAGCGGGCCAACAACTTCGCGGATCCCACCACGGCCTACAGGTATTCCAGTGTCCAGTCGAAGAAGGCCGGTGTGGACGTCTTCTTCCCCAAGACCCACGACCCTGAACTGACGGTCTGGCGCGGAATCCAGAGCATCTTCTCGGAGGACGCCACGGAGCCGGGGCAGGACAAGAAGCCTGCCCTGGTGAGCCAGCTTCGGACGGACCTCGCGTTGCCCATCGCCCAGAGGTATGGGAAGGAGCGCACGATGCTGCGCCTCACCGGCGTCAGCTACGGAACCCAGGACGCCGTCGTCAGCAGCGAGATCTCCGAGACCTACCCCGTCAACGTGCGGCTGCTCGGCGACGACGCGGGACAGCTGCGGGACACCGCGGTGCGGGTGATTCAGCGGGTCATGTCCTTCCGCGGCAGCATGTCGTGGTTCCACAAGCAGCTGCTGGTCTGTGCCGGGGCCTCGCCCGAGGAAGCCCCGACAGCCCCGGTCCAGGCGTGGCTCTCCGCACTCGAGACGGAATTCGTGGCGTGGCTGAGCTATCTGGGAGACCTGCCCGACCCACAGGACGCCGAAGAGGAGTGGGCTCGCCGCATGATCGCGGTGACTCGACGGTTCGTGGAGCAGGCCGTGGACGCGGCGGGGCCCCGCGCGGCTATCGGTCGCAGCGAGCAGAGCGAGGCGGGGAAGATGATTCTCCACTCGTCCGCGCGCTATGAAACGTGGATCATGTCGAAGCTTCGCGAGAATCTGAAAATCTTGAAAGGAGAGGTGAGCGCATCATGACCGAGACATCAGTGTCGGTGCACGAAGAAGAAAGCACCCCAGAATCAGCGCCGAAGAAGAGAACTCTGGATGCCGCCGTCGGGAC